>JAJAPY010000001.1:300000-432506 GCA_020523885.1 Candidatus Liberimonas magnetica
CGTTCTTGTTGCAAAAGATTATATAGATCAGGGTACAATGATAGCTCCTCTGATCACGGAAGTAATCAGTGTCCCAAAGGATTATTTACAGCCAAGGGCTCTTCAGTCCCAGAAAGATCTATTAAACAATGAAGCTAAAACTATTTTTATGTCTATTGTTCCTATAGAAAAAGGCGAACAGATCATGACAACTAAACTTTCAATGCTCGGTATTGACACCGGCATATCTGCTGTCATTCCTACAGGCAAAAGAGCTGTAACACATGTTTTTGACGGTTCTATAATATCTGGTATCATAAAGCCCGGCAACAAAGTAGATATTATAGGAGTATTTGAATATCCGGACAAAGACGGTCATATGGAACAGGTTTCAAAGACCATACTTCAAAATGTGTTAGTTCTTTCTGTAGGTAAAGATGTTATTGGCGCGGTAAAGAAATCAGGTATAAAAAAGGGAGAAAAGGACCTTGTTTTAGAACCCCTGGAAAGTAGGATACCTATTTCGTTTGCCATTACTCCTGAAGAGGCCAATTTTTTATCAATTGCTTCTGAAAAAGGAAACATTACCATTGCATTAAGGTCAATGGGAGATGATGTTATCGTAGAAACAAAGGAAACAAGGCTAAAAGACATATCAGATAAAATAGTTCCTGATATAAAGGCAAACCCGCAGGATAGCAAGATCCCTGGCCAATACATAAAGGAGATGGAGAAAAGGCAAAAGGAAGCCCTTGAAATGTTAAAAAAATACCAAAAAAAATGAAGCTCCCTGGTCTTACTACCATGGTATCTTCATTTTCTTCGGCAAAATCCCCCGAAGCATCCGCCTACGCTAAACACGTTGCCAATAGACACGGCTATTCGCCGCATTGACAACGCAGCTTCGGCGGATCCCCTTCTTCGTATTCATCTGCGAAGGGGGATAAAGACACAAATTATGAAAGTAATCCTTACAAAGCCGAATTATAAAAGCTTTTTTGTTACGCCTCCCCTGGGTTTAGGTTATCTGGCTTCTCATTTAAAAAAAGAAAATATTGATACCGTAATCATTGACGGTTTGAGGGAAAATCTTGGATTAAAAGATTTAACTGACAGGATACTTGGTGAGAAGCCGGATGTAGTAGGTATAAACTGTCTTTCTGACTATTACAAAGAAGTTATTCAATTATCTAAACTAATCAAGCAAAAAAATATTCCATGTATTATCGGAGGCACCCATCCGACATTCCTGCCGTATCAAACCTTATTGGAATCAAATGCAGATTACGTTATTTGCGGCGAAGGGGAAATACCGTTATTGAAACTGATAAAAAATAACCTTGTCAATGACAATATCCCCGGAGTTATTTCAAGAACAAATTGGGAAAACAGCACGAATATAAAGACAAAGGCAGAAATAATAAAAAATCTGGACGATGTTCCTTTCCCTGACTGGGTACAAATAAATCCTAATAAATATAGTGCCGCACCTCTTGGATTTCTGATAAAAAATTCTCCTCTAGCTGCGCTTGTTACCTCGCGCGGCTGCCCTTATGGCTGTACTTTCTGCGCCACTCCGAACTTTTACGACCATAAAATAAGGTTCCGGTCTCCGGAGAATGTGATTGAAGAAATTAAATATCTAACCAGGACTTTCGGAGTTAAAGAAATACATTTTATAGATGACAATTTAACGTTAGACCGCAGCCGTATACTAAATATCTGCAGATTGCTAATAAATAATAATATAAAAATAAGCTGGGTTTGTTCAAACGGGATCAGGGCTGACACGTTAGATGAAGAATTAGTGGCTTTAATGAAAGCATCAGGGTGTTATTTTGTAGGGATAGGTATTGAATCAGCTAATCGCAATATCTTAAATAATATTAAAAAAGGTGAATCCTTGGACACGATAATTAATGCTATCAGACTTATAAGCAAGCATGGCATACAGTGCCAGGGCCTTTTTATTATTGGATTACCCGGAGAGACAATAAATACCGTAAATGAAACTATAAATTTTGCTAAGAAACACCCTCTAACCAGGGCAGACTTTGGAATATTAAATTTATTCCCGGGTTGTAAGATATGGGAAGATTTACCAGAAGACCTTAAAACCAAAAGTTATAAAGACAGCAAATTTAATTCACTTAGTTTGTTTACCGATTTAGACAGGAAATATCTAAAAAATATTTTTAGAAAAGCTTTTATAAGTTTTTATTTCAGGCCGCGGATACTATTTGCTGCAATTAGATATTTAAGGCTCAGGCAATTGAAATATATTTTCAGGATGTTATTTAAAGAGTACTTTCTCATTACATAGTAATAAATGTTTCATAGGAGTAATATAATGGGGAAAGTTATATCTATTTTCCAGGTAAAAGAAGGCCTTTACCAGACCATACTTTGCCTGAATCTTGCAATATCTTTGGCAAAACAAACAAAAGAAAATTGCGTAATTATTGATTTAAGCTTTAGCGGAAAAAATGAGTTTTCTACGCTTATGGATTATAAGCCGGATAAATCTATTTTAGATATAGTTCCGCTGTTGAGAAAATTAGACAGCAAGCTGATAAAAGGGTATATTTCTTCTCATTCTTCAGGAATATCCATTATAACGGGGATCGAAAATCAAAAAAAGTCATTACTTGAAGCGGGTACTATAGCCGAATTAATTTTTTTAATAGCTTCGGTTTATCCTTTTACGCTGATCACAACGTCATTCGATTATGATAACCAGTTAATTTCTATACTGGAGTCCTCAGACCTTGCTTTATTAACCGTGTCCCCAAATTTGCTCTCTCTAAGCCATGCAAACACTTTATTAGATGCATTAAAGCTTTGGCATTTTCCTTTAAGCATTGTAAAACCGGTATTAAATAAGCCGCAAAAATATGACATGGATATAAAGTATGTTGAGGGACATTTAGGGATGCAAATTTTTCATGAATTAGCTTATGATAAGGATGCAATTAATATATCTATTAATGAATCAAAGCCCATTGTCCTGTTGTGGCCAAACAATAAATTTTCTGTGGATATAAATAGTCTTGCAAAAAAGATGCTTTCAAGTGAAACCTATTCAGGAATAGTTAAAAGGGAAAAGATGATAAGTAATGAAGCGATTCTATCTGGAGGAGCCGATGTAAATACTATAGGGTCATCAAACAGCAGTATTGACTATATTGAGTTAAAACAAAAAATACATAAAAAACTTATTTCGAAGCTTGATCTTAAAAATACCGACCTTGAGAACTTGGCAGATAAGCATAAAATGGAAGAAGTAAAGGATAAAACCAGAAAAATTATACAGGATCTTTTGGCGAATGAAAAAAAAGACCTGTCGAGAGAAGAACGATATAATCTTGTTGAAGAAATGATAAATGAAGTGTTAGGGCTCGGTTGTTTGGAGCAATTCTTAAATAACCCTGACATCACGGAAATAATGGTAAATGGCCCGAATGATATATTCGTGGAGAAAAAAGGTAAAATTCATTATACAGGAGAGAGGTTCAGCAGTGAAGAACAATTAAGAGTCATTATTGATAGAATAGTTTCTCCTATTGGAAGAAGGGTTGATGAATCCTCCCCTTTGGTAGATGCCAGGTTATCTGACGGCTCGCGTGTTAATATCATTATACCGCCGCTTTCTCTGATGGGCCCTGCTATAACAATCAGGAAATTTTCTAAAAAGAAATTAATCGCAGATGATTTAATAGGTTTTGGCGCTTTGACAAAACAAATGGCCGAGTTCCTTGAAATGTGCGTAAAACTCCGCAAAAATATAGTTATATCCGGCGGTACGGGTTCAGGGAAAACTACGCTTCTAAATGTAACGTCCGGCTTTATACCCGAAGATGAAAGGATTGTTACAATAGAAGATTCTGCTGAACTTAAACTGCCGCAAAAACATGTAATAAGCCTTGAATCAAGGCCGCCCTCTATCGAAGGAACCGGAGAGATCTCTATAAGACGGCTTGTAATAAATGCTCTCAGAATGAGGCCGGATAGGATAGTGGTCGGGGAATGCAGGGGTGGAGAGACCCTTGATATGCTGCAGGCAATGAATACCGGACATGACGGATCTCTTACAACAATCCACGCAAACTCGCCAAAGGACGGCATCTCCCGTATCGCAACGATGGCCATAATGTCAGGGACAGAGCTTCCGGATAAAGCTATCAAAGAACAGATAGCCTCGGCTGTACAGGTCATTGTACAGCTTAACCGCCTATCCGACGGTTCAAGAAAGATTACTGAAATATCAGAAATTACCGGTATTAAAGATAATGAAATTATGCTTTCATCTATATTTAAATTTGAGCAAACTGGAGTAAGTGATGGTAAAGTGCTGGGAAATTTCATTTCAACAGGCAATATTCCGACATTCATTGTGCAAGTAGAAACGCACGGTTTAAGAATAGATAAGAATATTTTCAATAAGGGAAAATTGCTATGATATTCCTATTTAAAATAATAATTATTATTTCAGCCGGCGTTGGGGCGGCAATTTTGACATCTATTTTTATGAAGTTAATTTCTAATACTTCCGCTAAGAGGATTAAACCATCTGCCCCTAAAAAGACAATTAGCATTAGTAATGAATTAAAAAAAGCATTCGCCACATTAGCTGAAAATCAAAATTCGAAATCATCTAAGAAGATCAGGATAATTTTTGCGTTATTTATTTTTCTTTTGTTTCAAATGCTTTTGAACAAGGCCTTATTTTCTTTTGTGACCGCAGGCGGGGCTTATATTTTAATAGGGAGTTACTTCGCTAGAATAATTCAAAAAGAGAAGGATAAGTTTGAAAACCAGCTCATAGATGCCCTTGGAATAATTACTAACTCTGTAAAATCAGGGCAATCCCTTTTGCAGGCACTTGAAAATATGATAAATGAATCAAAACCTCCTATTGCGCTTGAGTTCTCAAAGGCAATGCAAGAAATAAAGCTGGGTATTCCTATAGAAAAAGCTTTGCTTGAAATTACCAAAAGAGTAAAAAGTAAAGACTTTAAAATAGCTATAACGTCAATTAATCTTGCCAAAGAAACTGGCGGGAACCTTGGTGAAATATTAACGCGCCTTTCTGACACAATGCGGGAAAGGCATAAGCTTCAAGGAAAAATCAATGCCTTAACAGCACAAGGAAAAGCCTCTGGCCTTATTATAGGCTGTATACCATTTTTATTGTTGATAATACTTTACTTCCTGGAACCAGGCATGTTCGGACTTATGTTTACAACTACTCTTGGAAATGCACTTTTAGTTATGGTTATTTTTATGGTATCTATAGGGTTTGTATTTATAAATAAAATAATAAAAATAGACATATAAAAAATGTATACTTTAATTATATCATTATTACTAGGCGCCTCATTTTCAATTTTATCGTTTGCTTTGATTGATTATCTTTCTAAATTTGCGTTTAACAAAAAAATGAAAGAGAGGCTTCATAATTTATCTGATTTTAATTTTAAGGGGCTAAGCGGGTTTATGTTCTACCTTGCGGATAGAATCGGTGAAAACTTAAAAAAATTTAGGATCCCGCTTCTCCAACAGATGTCAAAAGTTATTGAAGAAAGCCTTGAAATACTAGGTAAACCATACAGCACGATAAAGCCCCAAACATTTATAGGCATTCAAATTTTATCAGGGTTTGGTGTGTTTTTATTTTTACTGCTTGTGTTTGAAGTCTATGACATACTTTTACTTTTAATATTTCTTATTATGGGATTTTATCTTCCTCTTATTACGGTAAAAGAAAAAGTGAAGGCTAAACATAAAGCGATTTTCAGACAACTGCCCGATACTTTGGACCTCCTTACATTAATGGTAGAAGCAGGGCTTGATTTTAATAATGCTTTAAATAAAATAATCGAATCTGAAAAAGGAGAACTAATATCCGAACTGCATTTGGTGCAGCAGGAAATAAAACTGGGTAAATCAAGAGATGAGGCATTTAAGGATATGGCAAAACGGCTGCAATATAAACCTCTTAGTTCAGTGGTAAGTTCACTAACTAATGCTTTTACCCTGGGAGGGAGCCTTGCGCCGATTTTAAAAATCCTTGCCGATCAATTCAGGGTTGAAAGAACACAATTAGCAGAGAAAATGGCTGGAGAGGCCCCGCTAAAACTGATGTTCCCTCTTGTGCTGTTTATATTCCCTACAATATTTATAATTATATTTGGCCCTATAGTCCTTTCCTTTATCTCGTCCGGAGGGTTTTAGTACTGCCCGCATTTATTAAATGAAAGACATAATGAATAAATTATTTACTGCAACAAAAATACTCGAAAGCAGGTACAGTGTTGCAGAATTTAATAGAATTAAAACTTCCGGAGGGCATATAAACAAACAAGGATATTATCAGGTAGGCAAAAATCT
Organism: Candidatus Liberimonas magnetica; assembly: GCA_020523885.1. Classification (NCBI taxonomy): domain Bacteria; kingdom Pseudomonadati; phylum Elusimicrobiota; class Endomicrobiia; order Endomicrobiales; genus Candidatus Liberimonas; species Candidatus Liberimonas magnetica. The sequence continues at coordinate 306,370 of JAJAPY010000001.1, forward strand.
ATTCGAACACATCCTGCAACATAACCTTATAAAAAACTAGTGGGAAAGAATTTCAGATGGTCAATCAGCTGTAATAATAGTGCCCAATATTTCTTTGCTGCTGTTTCCTACAGTAATCAGCTTTAGGGGTTTATTATCTACGCTGTCTTCGACCGTTACGTTGAGGTTTTCTGTGGATTTTTTCAATACATCGATAAATTGCGGCTTGTCCAGTACATCTAATATATGTTTACCTATGCAATCTTCCTGCTTTATGGATAATATGGCGCTTATCTCTTTGTTTAGATAGATGACCTTATTATCAGAATTTGTAACTATAATGCCGTTTTTTAAATTTTCCGACACTGCCCGGATAAGTAACATATCATTTTCTTTAAGCTGGCTTATTTTTGCTAAAACTGTTTTTTCCTGTGTTTTATATTTATCGATTAATTCATTGATCAGTAAGGAAATCTCCGATACTTCATTATTATTATCGATTTCTATTCTATCCATGGTTCCTGCATTTACGGACGTCAGCAACTCTCCCAAATTTTTAAGTTGCAGCCTAAACTGAACAATTAAAAATAATGTAAAAAAAAGCATTGCCAGAACAAATATAGTCAGGGAAACATAAAGCGCATTTTTCTTTATCAGGTCATACCTGGTATCTGTCTTGTAGGTTGAAATGCCTATAATCAGGGTTTTAGAGGAAATAAGAGGTGTTGCATATAAGTATCCTTCGCTGGATTTGTATAAAGAAATCTTTCTATTCAACAATATTTTTTTAGTAATAGCGTCCTTATAAACCTTGCCCCATTCACCTGTCCTGTCATGGCTTACTACCGTTCCGGTGCTGTCTAAAACGTAGACTGTGCTGATATCGCTTACCTTCATCATCTTTTCGATTTGGGACAAGAGGGAAATGTCGTCCTGGTTCCTTAAAGCTTTGGTTATTACTGGTTCAGAAAGGTTGGAAATCGCATTAACCTTTTCAAAAACATTATCTTTTAGAGCCTGTTCTTTTAAAGGCAGTAAATAAAAGCCAAATATATAAGCAAGTATAATAATAATGATAACCGCAAAGAAAAGAATAGTTTTATAAAAAATACTTCCGCTTGTGAGGTATTTCATTTTATTTCCTTTTAGGGACAGTTAAAAACTGCAAAATCCCTGATAGTACCAGGCTGGCTAATTATAGAATAAATTACAGCATTTTTCAATTCATTTCATTTTTTATATAATATTTAAATGGATAACCGCTTCAAAACTCTTTTTATAAATGGGCGCAAAACAGAGTATAACATAAAAGTTGCCGGATCTTTCTTTGAAAAGCTGGTTGGTTGGATGTTCATAAAGGTACCCTCAAGCGAGGGCTTGTTACTGTCACACTGCAACAGCATACACACTTTCTTTATGAGGTTTCAGATCGATATCATCTTTCGTGACAAAGAGGGCAGGGTTGTCAGGATAATAGAAGGTCTTAAACCTTATAGAGTTGTCCTGCCGGTCAAAAATGCATGCCAAGTGCTTGAATTGTCCTCAAATACCGTAAAAGCCGTGGGACTAAAGATGGGAGATATAGTGGAAATAGCCTGATGCAATGAAATTTTATAGCAGGATTGACAAATTTTTGTTAAAGATTTATAATTGACATATTATTTTGGTTGAAAATAAAAAATAGGAGGAAAAACTCATGGACGAAACAAAGATTTTGCTGTCTGAAAAAGAAATACCGGATAAATGGTACAATATTCAGGCGGACCTTCCAAAACCTTTACCTCCGGTTATACATCCTGGCACAAAAAAACCGATCGGGCCTCAGGACCTGGCGCCTTTATTCCCTATGGAGCTTATAAAGCAGGAAGTAAGCACAGAAAGATGGATAGAGATACCAGAAGAACTTAGGGATATAATGAAGCTCTGGAGGCCGTCGCCTCTGATGCGGGCTAGGAACCTTGAAAAATTCCTTGATACACCGGCCAAGATTTATTACAAAAATGAATCGGTAAGCCCTCCCGGGAGTCATAAAACCAATACGGCAATCGCACAAGTTTACTATAACAAACAGGAGAAAGTGAAAAGAATAGCTACTGAAACAGGCGCCGGGCAATGGGGTTCTGCCCTTTCTTTTGCCTGCAATATATTCGGGCTAAAATGCACGGTCTATATGGTGAAAGTGTCTTATGAACAGAAACCGTACAGGCGTATCATGATGCATGTTTGGGGTTCTGAGGTATTTGCCAGCCCTACAAATAAAACTGATTCGGGCAGGAAAATACTTGCTGAAAACCCGAATTCTTTAGGGTCGCTGGGAATAGCTATATCTGAAGCAGTTGAAGACGCAGCCAAACATGATGACACAAAATATTCTTTAGGAAGCGTGCTTAACCATGTCTTAATGCACCAGACAGTTATAGGTATAGAAGCGAAAAAACAGCTTGAGAAAGCAGATGCATATCCCGATATAGTCATAGCATGTGTCGGCGGCGGCTCAAACTTCGGAGGGGTTTCTTTCCCGTTCTTAATGGATAAACTGCAGGGCAAAAAGAAAGATTTAAGGGTCATTGCTGTTGAACCAGAGGCTTGCCCTACTTTGACAAAAGGCCCGTATGCATTTGATTACGGAGATACCGCGTGCATGGCCCCGATCGTTAAGATGTTCACTCTCGGTCATACTTTTGTCCCGGAAGGCATACATGCAGGCGGTTTGCGCTACCATGGAATGTCGCCGATAGTTTCTTTGCTGAAAAATGAAAATATAATCGAAGCCGTTGCAGTTCATCAGAACCCTACTTTTGAAGCTGCTATTACTTTTGCAAAAACAGAAGGGATAATACCTGCCCCGGAAACTTCTCATGCAATCAAAATAGCTATCGATGAAGCTCTTAAATGCAAGAAAACAGGGGAAAAGAAAACCATCCTTTTTAATTTTTCAGGCCACGGGCACTTTGACCTTACAGCTTATGAAAAGTACCTGAACAAAGAATTGACCGATTATGAGCATCCTGAACATAAGATCAAGGAAGCTCTTACTCATTTACCGAAAGTCGAAGTGTAGTTATGACTATAGAAAAAGAATATGATCTAATAGTTATCGGCGGTGGGCCCGCGGGTTACAGTGCCGCCATAAGAGCATCACAGCTGGGGTTGTCAAAAGTTCTTTTAATCGAAGAAGAAAAACTCGGCGGTACCTGCCTTAACAGAGGGTGCGTGCCCACAAAATTTATTTGGGAAGCGCTGAACCTGGCAAAAAGGATCAAGAACTCAAACTCCTTTGGAATAATCTCAAATATGGAGAAAATTGATCTTTTAAAAGTTATTGAAAAGAAAAACAGAACCGTTGAATTGTTATCAAAAGGCATAGAAAAACTGCTGGAAAGCTATTCAATTGGAATAGTAGAGGGAAAAGCCAATTTTGCAGGTCCAAAAGAAATCGAAATAGAGATCAGTTCACAAGGCAAGATCAAGACAAAGGCAAATAGGATTATAATTGCTACAGGTTCTTTGCCAAAGACTATCCCTACCCTTGCAATAGACCACAAAAAAGTTTTGGATTCAACCGATATACTAAATCTCAAAGAAACGCCAAAATCTATGCTTGTCGTAGGCGGCGGAGCGATCGGGATAGAGCTGGCTACGATCCTTTCGGGGTTTGGCTGTGAAGTAGAACTGGTTGAAAAAGAAAAACAGCTTCTTCCAGGTGAAGACATGGAACTGGTGGAAGAAGTTAAAAAGATCCTTCAAAGGAACGGGATAAAAGTAAATGTCGGAGTTGAATCTTTAAGTGAATACATAAACAAAGCCAAACAGGTACTTGTTGCTATAGGAAGAAAACCCAATATTGAACCGCTCAATTTGGATGCGGCAAAAATAAATTATAACAGCCGGGCGATAGAGATAAATACGCACTTTGAAACTTCACAAAAAGGTGTTTATGCCTGCGGAGATGTTGCAGGGTTAGCTTTTTATGCCTATACGGCACAGGCTGAAGGCGTAATAGCTGTTGAAAATGCATTAGGAAAAGGGATTCAGTCTACTAACCCCATAGTTCCAAGAGTAGTATTTAGCAATCCCGTTGTAGCAAGCGTAGGCAATGTTGCTGCTTCAGATGCTGTAGCCATAGGCCGCTTTCCTATTTCTGCTAACTCCAAAGCATTTATCTTAGGAGAACGGCAGGGCTGGATAAAAATTACTGCACAAAAAGGTACTGGCTTAATATTGTCAGGGCATATTGTCGGCCCTGATGCCGAAAACCTGATAACCATAATTGCGTTTGCAATTAAAAATAAAATGACGGTAAATGATCTAGTAAGAGAAAGTTTTTTTCATCCTTCTGTAGCAGAAACGATACACGGCGCGTGCGAGGATTTACTGAACCAAAGTGTTGATTTGCCAAGGAAAAAACAATGAATCAAACTATTATGCGTACACCATTATACGAACAACACAAAAAATCAAATGCCAGGTTTGTTGAATTCGGCGGCTGGGAGATGCCTGTTATGTATTCATCAATAATAGATGAGCATAATGCGGTCAGGAACAACTGCGGGTTGTTCGATGCTTCTCATATGGGCGAGTTTATAGTATCAGGAAAAATGGCTTCTGATTTCTTAAACAGAATGACCGTGGCAAATGTTCCGGATATAAAGCCTTATCAGGCTAAATATTCTCTTTTCTTGAATGAAAACGGCGGGATCATTGATGACCTTATAATTTATAGAAGAGAAAATGATTTTATGCTCATAGTAAATGCCGGTAATATAGAAAAAGATTTTAACTGGCTAAAGAAAAATATATTTAAAAATGTGACTCTTGAAAATATCAGCGAGAACACAGCTCTTTTGGCGCTTCAGGGCCCGTTATCGGAAAAAATTTTGCAGCCTATGATAAATGAAGATTTAAAGGGGTTGAAGAGTTTTAATTTCATGATACCGGCATTTAAAAGCTATAAACCTGATTTTGCAGTTATTTCAAGGACGGGCTATACAGGTGAGGATGGTTTTGAGATACTGGTCTCGAACTGTGAAGCACCTATGATTTGGCAGGAACTTGTTTCAAATGGTGCCAAACCCTGCGGACTTGGGGCAAGAGATTCTCTGCGCCTTGAAGCTGCGATGAGCCTGCACGGCCATGAGATAAATGATGAAACAACGCCTCTTGAAGCAACTCTCGGCTGGACTATATACTGGGAAAAAGAATTCATAGGGAAAAAAGCGCTTCTTAAACTGATAGAAAAAGGATTAATCAGGTTTTTAACTGCTTTTATTTTGGAAAATGGGATCGCGCGCGAAGGCGCTGATATAATGATGAATTCAACTAAGATAGGCAGGGTTACCAGCGGAAGTTTTTCGCCGACTTTGAAAAAAGGTATATGCCTTGGCTATGTAAATCAAAAACTTGAGCCGAATACGATCGTTGAGATTATAGTACATCACCAGCCCAAAAAGGCTGCGGTAGTTAAAAAGCCATTTTATAAAAGAAAAAACAGTGGACAGGTATAAGGGCTAAGGGATAAGTAATGACTTTTTTACTTACACCTTATACCTTACACCTTACCCCTATAATTTAAGGAGATAAAGATGAGCAATATACCAAAAGAGCTTCGTTATACGAAAACACATGAATGGGCGAAAAACGAGAACGGTAAAATAAGAGTCGGAATAACCGATCATGCCCAGCATGAAATAACCGATGTGGTGCACGTGGAACTACCTCAGGTCGGGAAAAAATCCGAGAAAGGAAGCCCCATAGCTGTTGTGGAATCCGTAAAAGCTGCTTTTGACATATACAGCCCTGTTTCAGGAACAGTAATTGAAATAAATAGCAAAATAGCTGACAACCCTGAACTTGTCAATAGTTCACCATATAGTGATGGTTTCTTTTTTATTATAGAAGCATCTAATAAGAGCGAGTTTGACACACTTCTGTCAGCTGATGAGTACCAAAAAACATTAAAGTAGTAGGGAGTATGGAGTTGGGAGTTCGTAGTAAAAATCTGACTATAACTACAAACTCCGAACTAATCACTCCGAACTAAGGATTTAAGTCAATGAATTACATCCCTGTAACGGATAAAGAAAAGCAGGAAATGCTTGCTAAAATAGGCGTTAAAACATCAGATGAACTATTTTCGTCAATCCCTAAATCTGCAAGAATAAAAGACCTGAATATTTCAGCCGGCATTTCAGAACAAGCCTTAATAAGACTGCTTGAAGATAAAAGCAAGAAGAATTCATCCCTAAAAGATTTTCTTAATTTTAGAGGAGCCGGGATATATGAACATTTCATTCCTACTCTTGTAGAAGAAATAACTTCAAGATCGGAATTTTCCACTGCGTATACGCCGTACCAGCCGGAAGCAAGCCAGGGCACTTTACAGTCAATATTCGAGTATCAGAGCATGATAGCAGAAATTACCGGTATGGATGTTGCAAATGCCTCTATGTACGACGGCGCAAGTGCCACGGCTGAGGCAGCTATGCTTTCTTTAAGAAGTTCAGGAAGAAGAAAACTTATTATTTCCGGCCTGCTTCATCCGGAATACCAACAGGTGCTTAGGACATACCTTCAAGGAACAGATGTGGATATAGAGGTAATCCAGCAAGTTGACGGCATAACATCTCTTTCAAAATTAAAAAACTTTGTGAATAATGAATGCGCATCAGTAATTATACAATCGCCGAATTTTTTTGGCAGTATAGAAGACTTAGATGAGATAAGGAAATTAACTACAGAACACGGAGCACTTTTGATACAAGTATTAAACCCGTTATCTCTGGGGATATTAAAAACGCCGGGTGAAATAGGCTGCGATATCGCTGTAGGAGAAGGCCAGGTCCTCGGAAGTGCAACAGGTTTTGGTGGTTTTACTTTTGGTTTTTTTGCCGCAAAGAAAGCTCTTGCCTGGAAGATTCCCGGAAGGATAGTAGGGCAGACAATAGACACAAAAAACAGAAGAGGTTTTGTGCTTACCCTTCAGGCAAGGGAACAACACATCAAAAGGGAAAAAGCTACTTCCAATATCTGTACCAATGCAGCGTTAAATGCGCTTTCAGGATGCGTCTATTTATCCGGCTGGGGTCCTCATGGCTTAAAAGAACTGGCGGGATTAAATATACGCAAGAGTCATTATGCCTACGATAAAATATCTAAAGTAAAAGGGTTTGAACCGGCTTTTAAAAATCAGCTGTTTTTTAATGAGTTTGTTCTTAGGACAAAAAAAAATATTGATGAGATAGAAAAAAACCTTCTTTCCGAAAACATTATCGGGCCATTTGCTCTTAAAGGTTTCTATCCGGAACTTTCGGATTGCTTATTATTTTGTGTGACGGAAACAAAAACAAAAGAAGACATTGATAAATTGGTGGCTATACTTGGCAAATAAAATGGAAAAAATATTAATTGAATTGTCTCAGGAAGGGCAAATCGGATATTCAGTTCCGGAAAATGATATGGGGGAAACTGATATATCCAAAATCTTGCCTCAAAAATATATGCGGGCAACTATCCCGAAGTTGCCTCAGGTAAGCGAACCTGACCTTAGACGACATTTTACTAAATTGTCTCAGCTGAACTACTCTTTAACAACGAACTTTTATCCTTTAGGTTCTTGTACTATGAAATATAACCCTCCTGTTAATGAAAAGATCGCAAATCTGCCCGGATTAAGGTATTTGCACCCGTACCAGCCCGAAAACACCGTACAGGGTATGTTAGAGATACTTTATGAACTTCAAGATGTCTTCTGCCAGATAACCGGCATGGATAATATGACCTTACAACCCTCAGCAGGTGCTCAGGGAGAGTTTACAGGGCTTTTGCTCATCAGGGCATATTTTAAATCAAAGAATGAAAGAAGAAACAAAATAATAGTGCCTGATTCAGCTCATGGAACAAACCCCGCATCTGCTAAAATAGCGGGATTTGAAATACTGCCGCTTCATTCAGAACCTGACGGGCATATCGACCCGGCAAAGCTAAAAGAAATATTGACGGACGATGTCGCCGCTCTTATGCTTACTGCTCCGAATACGCTCGGTGTTTTTGAAAAAGATATTTTGATCTTAACCGATATGATGCATAAGAACGGCTCGTTATTATACTATGACGGCGCTAATTTAAATGCCCTTATGGGCCATGCAAGGCCTGGCGACCTCGGTTTTGACATAATCCATATAAACTTGCACAAAACCTTCTCTACTCCTCACGGCGGAGGCGGTCCCGGAGCTGGGCCTGTGGGTGTAAAGAAGGCATTAGAACCTTTCCTGCCGAAACCTGTAATTAATAAAAATAAAAACGTTTATTCTTTTATATACGACCGCCCAAAAAGCATTGGGAAAGTGCGCTCTTTTTACGGAAATATCCCGGTGCTAATAAAGGCTTATTGCTATATAAAAGCTTTGGGCAGAGAAGGTTTAAAAAAAGTAAGCGAACAGGCAGTGATAAACGCAAATTATTTGCTGGCGATACTTAAAGAAAAACTTCCTGCTCCTGCCGGGGACAGGTGTATGCATGAGTTCATCCTTTCAGGAAAACCTTTGAACAAATGCGGGGTAAAAACCCTTGATGTGGCAAAAAGGCTTCTCGATTACGGATATTATGCGCCGACCATATATTTTCCATTGATAATTGAAGAAGCTATAATGATAGAACCCACTGAAACAGAGTCAAAATCTACCCTTGATGAATTCGCAAGGGTTCTAATAAATATACTGGAAGAAGCCCAAAATACTCCTGATTTACTTAAAAATGCCCCGCAAAACACGCCCGTAAGCCGCCTTAACGAAGTAGAAGCAGCCCGAAAACCCATCCTTCGCTGGTAATCGAAGAAGTTTGTAGTTGTTAGTGATTGTTAGTTGATAGTTCATAGTAAAATCCTAAAAGCTATAAACAGTTTTTTTATACCTAAAACTATCTTGAAAAAGTAAAATATTTCTGATATACTTTGTACGTCAATTTACATAAAAGAGGTCTGTATGTCAAAGAAACAAACATCAAAAAAGCAAAATGAAGAGCTTTTAACCCGAAAAGAATTTATTGGGATACATGAGGAATTTAAAAAGGATGTCAATCAACGATTTGAAAAAGTAGAAAATGCTCTTCAAAATCAGGCTAAAGCGATTTTAAAAAACAGTGATGACATAAAAATAATTAAAGAAACGATGTCTACTAAAGATGATGTTGAAAAGATACTTACGGCTATTGACAGTTTTGCTTAAAAAAGCCAGGATGTAGAACGCAAGTCAATTGTAAACACGCATAGGATAAATGAAATAGAAGAAAAAGTCTCAAACCTTGAGAACCGTGTAAGCAGTCTGGAATCAACCGGTCATAAATAGCATCCAGGCAATTTTATTTTTAATTGTACAATCAGACAGCAGTGTCAATTTTCCCACTTGACATTGTTTTTATTTTCATAATATACAATATAGGTCAGGAAACATAAGTGTTTCTTAGCCCTAAAACTTATCTAACAAGGGGGCTTTCAATGGCAGACACCGTAGTAACGTCAAATGAAGGATACCGCATAGACATTGACAACGCCAGCGCTTACAGCGATAAAGCATTCAAAGTATCTCACGACAACGGCACAGAACTTTTCAGAGTACAGGAAGACGGTAATGTTGGCGTCGGTGTGACTAGTCCGACATATCCGTTTCAGGTATCAAAAGATGGGACGGAACTCAAAAATCCGGGCAAATCGGTAGGTTTATTTACAAATGCTGCGGTCAATCTTGGAATACATGTGGGTTATGATTCAGATAATGGCGGTGTAATTGCATCGGCAGGGGCAAATAAACCAATTACTTTCTGGACATATTATCCGGATTATGCAGAACGAGTAAGAATTACAGGAAACGGTGCAGTAGGAATAGGTACCTCGAGCCCGGGAGCGAAGCTGGATGTAAGCGGTGATGCAAAGATAAGCGGGAATCTCGCGGTTGATACGAATGTTTTATTTGTTGATACAGCAAATGATAGAGTGGGAATAGGTACAGCAAGTCCGAGCAGTAAACTTGATGTTTCTGGTGATATTGAAATAGGAAGCGGGGATGCTATATATATTGGAGATCCCAATACAAACAACAGTTTGCGCATTCAGCAATACACTAATGCTTTTAGTTTTGAAAAACGGATTGATGGCAATTGGAATATTAGTACTGCTAGTATTGGAGTGGATGTAATAAGTGCAAATCAAATAAATGTGCCTACAGTAAATGCATCTACTCTTAATGTTGGAGATATATCAATAGATGGGGTAATTCAAAACACCTCTGCATCTCCTGTTACTAATAAATTTTTGCGTATTTATTCAGATGATGATGAAAAGTACTACTATATACAATTATGTGCAGTATAATATTTTTGAAATTAACCTGGAGGCAGTATAATGACTAGAAATATATTGATAACAATAATTTGTTTTCAACTGGCATCAGCAATTTTGCTTGCAGAAGAAAATACAAAATTTTATTTCGTTCATAAATATCTCTTTTCAAATAATAATACATTAAGTGATGAAGTCGCATATTCTAACTCCAATACCAGTATTTCTTCGCAAAAAGGGAAAGGCTACAGCTTGAACCTTTACGGGATAGGTATTAAATATAAAATTATATCCAATAGTTATCTGGATTTTGCCTATACGATATTGCCTAATAAGGTTACTGTTACTAATAAAAGGTTTATTGATTATACTTATAATACTGATTCTATTTCAAATTATGACATAATTTCACTGAATGAAATAGCGCTAGGATATATTTATGATTATAAGATTAGAAATAGGTTGTCAATACCTGCAGGAATAGGAATGAATTTTACAAGAGGCTCTATGTGGATTAATAGTTATGACAATTATTTGGCCAATGATTTTTCTCCATATTTAAAGTTAGGCATTAATTATAATCTTGCAAAACGTTGTGATGTTGGAATAAATATCTCATATAATTGGCGAAAAAATCTAGATTTTCAAATAAATGAATCACGATCTTCGTCATCGAACATTAATATTGACATAAATCCATTATCAATTGAAGCAGTATTATTACTGTATCTCTAAAAAGGAAAAAGGAGTCTTTCTCGCTAAGAGGGATTTAACCTATTTAAATTTATATTGAGGAGTTCAACATGTCCGACCAGCAAAAGGCTGAGCTTACAAAAGAACAAATCTCGATTCTTCTTCAAATCATCAATAAAACCAGTGTTATAGGCGAGCAGGTAGAAGTAATAGCTCACCTCAAACAAACCCTCGTTCAGATGTTTAACGAAAAAAAGAAAAACAGTTAATATAGTTTGGAGTAATTGGTTCGTAATAAAACCATTAACTATGAACTCTTTGCTTGTTATTGTTTTTTCTGCTTAATCCTTAATTCTTACCGCTTAAAACTATTGTAATCCGTTTTTTCAATAAATCTTGACATGGCCATTTGAAATGACTATAATGACAATAGGAGGTGGTTGTATGAAAACCATGAATGTAACAGATTTTAAATCCCATGCTCTTCAGATAATAAGCAAGGTGGCTGAACTGCATGAGACAATAATCATAACGAAACGAGGCAAGGCCTTGGCTGAGCTAATCCCATTTAAACCACATGATAAAAAAGCTTCTTACGGCAGGCTTTCATCGGCATTGATAAGTCAAAAAGATATAGTAGCGCCGATAGACGAAGAATGGGAGGCGAACAAGTGAAGTATCTGATGGATACGCACGTGTGGATTTGGTGGCATATGCAGCCTGAAATGCTTTCCAAAAAAGCAAAAGAAATTATCAGTGATACCCGCGGCTATGAAGAAATGCTTGTATCGGCTATCTCAATATGAAAAGAGGGACGTAGATGCGATAAAGCGATAATTGACAAATGAATATTGAAATGATAGAATCGGAATATGCCAAGACAAGGAAGGATAAATATAGAAGGTGGGATATATCACGTAATACAACGTGGAATAGAGCGTAAAGCGATATACAAGGACGACGCAGATCGTGAAGAGTTTCTTTACAGGTTATCTGAAGGGCTAAAAGAAACTGGACACAAATGCCATGGTTGGGTGTTGATGCCCAACCATTTTCATTTATTGATAAGGACGGGTCTAAAACCACTAAGTGACTTGATGAGGAAATTACTGACAGGATATGCTTTGTATTTTAATAAGAAATATAAGCGGAGCGGATATTTATATCAGGGTAGGTATAAATCGGTTTTATGTCAAGAAGACAGTTACTTGTTAGAACTGGTAAGGTACATACATTTAAATCCATTGAGAGCAAAGATAGTCAAGGATATGAAGGGATTAAGTAATTACAGATGGAGTGGGCATTCAGTGATAATGGGGAAAACGAAGGCGGAATGGCAGAGCAGCGGTGAGATACTAGAATATTTTGGGAAACGGGAATTGGATGCAATTAGGAAATATGAAGAATTTGTATCAGAAGCAAATGGGCAGGGGAAACGGGAAGATTTGACTGGTGGTGGATTAATAAGGAGTGTTGGCGGCTGGAAAGAGGTGCTAAATTTAAGGCGGTCAAAAGAAAAATGGTCAGCAGATGAACGGATTTTGGGTGATGGTGATTTTGTGGAAAAAGTATTAAAGGAAGCGGAAGGGATATTTATACAACGAGACAGATTGCAAAGAGAAGGATGGTCGCTTGAAAAACTTGTAGATGATGTTATAGAACATTATAAAATAGATAGGCTGGACTTAAAAAAGAAGGGGAGAAAAAACAAGATATCAGAAGCAAAATCTGTTATAGCGTATTATGGGAATAAATACTTGGGAGTAAAAAGTCTTGAAATAGCAGAACTATTTGGATGTGAGCGTTCTACTGTAACCAGGCTGGTTCATAAAGGCGGAGCGAATGCGAACATGATTTCATTTAAAGCATTATCGTAACAACGTCCCATATATCCCTTTTAAATTTACGTTAAGGAGTTCAACATGGTAGACACCTACATTCAGGATGCTGATCAGGACACCAAAGTACAAACCGAAGCTAATTCCGATGAAGATAAAATAAGGTTTACTACAGCGGGTACTCAAAGAGCGATAATTCTTAACACAGGCGATGTAGGTATAGGGAAGAATCCTACAAGGCGATTAGATGTTCTGGGTGATATTTGTTCGGATATTGGCGAAGCTAGTGCAAGCGGTTTTATGTGGGGTTCAGGAGGTGGTAACAGGTTCAAGCTTACTTATGACGGGAAACTAAAACTGTTTTCAGATGCACTTGGAGACGAGTCCCCCATAATTACTTTTATAAGAGCTGATGGCAGCGTAGGAATAAACACAGCAAGCCCGAACGCGAAACTGGATGTGCGTGGTAATGCGGTTTTTAATGAAGACGCTGGAAATTATGATTTTAGGGTAGAAGGTGTTACAAATGCCAATTTATTATTCATTGATGCTTCTGAAGACAAAATAGGTATAGGGAAAGGGAATCCTACGAGGCGATTAGACGTTCAAGGTGACATTTGTTCGGATATTGGCCAAGATAGTGCCAGGGGTTTTATATGGGGTTCAGCAGAAGCTAACAGGTTCAAACTTACTTATGATGGGGCTTTAAAACTGTTTTCAGACGCACTTGGTGACAATACCCCTATAATTACTTTTATAAGAGCTGATGGAAAAGTAGGCATTAACACAGCAAGCCCGGGAGCAAAACTGGATGTAAGCGGTGATGCAAAGATAAGCGGGAATCTTGCGGTTGATACGAATGTTTTATTTGTGGATACTTCGGGTGATTACGTTGGAATTGGAACGAATACCCCGGGAGCGAAGCTGGAGGTATCTGGCGGAAACTTAAAGATGACGAGCGGCAATATCATGCTTAATAACAACTGGCTAAGCGGGGACGGTGGCAATGAAGGGATATACATAGATTCTTCTGGACAAGTTGGAATCGGAACGTCAAGTCCTAATATAGCCGGTGGCGATTATAGGGTACTTACAATAGCTGACACTACCAATTATGGTGCAAGCTTAGAGCTTCTTTTTGGAAGCGGTGGAGTAGGCCTGATTTCGTTTCATAACTCGCAGGCGCAGCAAAGCGGAAAAACAATAGCGTATATCCATGGTGGCCCCGATGGTGGGAGCAATAACGCCGGAAAGATATCTTTTTGGACAGTAGATTCTTACGAGACAGGCCATAATCCACTCGTATTAAGTAATGATGGAACATTAAGCATCACCGGGACAACCTCGGGCACAAATCCAAAGGTTACAATTGGAAATTCAAGTGATTATGTTAAATGTCTTGTCATTAACCAGAACGTAGATTCGCCCACGTCAGGAACAAGAGGGCTTGATATAGTTTACGGTGGAGCTAGCGGAAGGACGAGTGATAATACAGAGTTACTTCGCCTTTATGATGCAAACAATGCCTCATCAAAACCTATGCTTAACGTTCAATATGCGGGAACTGGGACGAATGTTCCTGTGGCAGTATTCCAGGGCGGCAACGTGGGGATTGGGACAACAAATCCTGGGTTGTTACTAACATGTAATGGGTCTTTAGGATTTCCCGCTTCATCAGGTTCTACCCAAACAGGGATATTCAGAATAGAAAACACGACGAACAATACCGTAATAGATATGGGAATAGCGAATAATTATACACCTTTCGGTGCATGGATACAGGCTGTTGACAAGAGTAATCTTGCAACCGAACGTCCACTGATTTTAAATCCTAATGGAGGTGCGGTTGGCATCGGTGTGACAAGTCCTGCGGAAAGCCTTGAAGTTAATGGAAATACGATAATCAGTGGTGGTCTTGATGTTCATTCTGGCACTATATTTGTGGATCCTACCAATAATAGAGTTGGAATTGGTACTATTACCCCTAGTGAAACCTTACACTTAGATAGCGGCTCAATTCGTATCGATAGTATTGGTCAAGGTGATGTATATACTGATGCAAATTATACTTTGAGAACATCATCAGACGAAAGGAATAAGCGTGTATATGGTGACGTGCAATATGGATTAAAGGAAATCATGAAATTAAAACCAAAATTCTTTAATCTGAAAACTGACCCTCAAAATTCTGCTCGTAATATAGGATTCATAGCCCAGAATGTTGTTGAAGCCGGGATTATTGAAGCTGCTCCAAAAGATGAAAATGGATATTATAGCCTTAACTCCAGAGGAATTATTGCTGCTTTGGTAAATGCTGTAAAAGAACAACAAATTCAAATTGAAGAGCTAAAAAAGGCTAAATAAATTATGAGAGCCTAAATCTGTTTTATGGAGAACTACTAATGAACAAATACTGCTTTGTTCTGATGTTTCTTTTTGTTACATCCGTTGCTTCTGCCGAAAGCAAATGGACTCCTTATACTTCTATTGGATATAGATTCATCCCGGGGAAATATTATTATGTGCTAGTGAGTGGAGAGAAAAGCGGTGGAAGCGCAACTTCAATTGAGTATAGCCAACATGAGAAAAACGCAAACCTGGAACTGGTAGCGGCAAGATTTTCGCTTATGAAATCTTGCGGCTCGTTTCAATTCGGGTTTGAATATGGATTGGATTTTTCTGGTAAAAATACAAGTAATGAATGGAGACTGGCAAAAGATGTTTCCGATGGAGCGTTTGAGTATCTGCTGTCTGATGGTGGGCCATCACGCAATTCTGAAAAGACAATCATTAAATCAATCGAAACCATGGCCATACCTTTGCTTGTTAACTGTAGCTTCAATATATTTGAAAAAAAAGAGTATGCATTTAGAACAAGGTTGGGAGCGGGTGTTTATATTATCAATCAAATGGAAGACAACAGTATAAATCCAGACGTGCTTAGCATAACTGGTTATAACTGGGATTGGAGAACTACAGATAGAGAAAATATTTTAGTGATAAATACTATTTATGAATTTAGTCCAGAATTTATTTATAAAATATCAGATAGTTTAGATTTAGGCTTGAAATGCGATATTGCATATATCCCCAAATATAAACTATTTAATTTTGAAGTGCCTGCAGGTAAAACCGAATATGAATTCGGAGGAATTGCTTACGGTGGCGGAGTATCGCTAAATTTAAATTTCTAGTAAAGGAGCCTTCCAATGTCCGATCAGCAAAAGACTGAACTTACCAAAGAACAAATATCGATACTTCTTCAAATCATCAATAAAACCAGCGTTGTAGGCGAGCAGGTGGAAGTAGTGGCGAACCTCAAGCAGACCCTCGTTCAGATGTTTAATGAAAAAAAGAAATAGCTGAATAAGTTCGGAGTAATTAGTTCGTAGTTTGTAGTAAAAACCGTGAACTAAAGACTATGAGCCAAAAATCTCTTTGCCTGACATTGAGTTTCTTATCGCTTAGAACTATCTGTAATCAATTTTTAAACAAATCTTGACATGGCCATTTGAAATGACTATAATGACAATAGGAGGTGGTTATATGAAAACGATGAATGTAACAGATTTTAAATCCCATGCTCTTCAGATAATAAGCAGGGTGGCTGAACTGCATGAGACAGTAATCATAACAAAACGGGGCAAGGCCTTGGCCGAACTAATCCCATTTAAACCACATAATAAAAAAGCTTCTTGCGGCAGGCTTTCATCAGCATTGATAAGTCAAAAAGATATAGTAGCACCGATAGATGAAGAATGGGAGGCGAACAAGTGAAGTATGTGATGGATACGCATATATGGATTTGGTGGCATATGAAGCCTGAAATGCTTTCCAAAAAAACAAAAGAAATTATTAGTGATACCCGCGGGTATGAAGAAATGCTTGTATCGGCTATCTCAATATGGGAGTTTTGCAAACTAATCCAAATGGAGAGGATTGTTATTTCCTGCGACACGGAAGAATGGATTAAGAAAGCTATTGACATGCCGAAATTCAGGATTGTCCCTTTGTCAACAGCAATTTCAATTAGTTCAACAACACTGCCTGAAGGATTTCACAGTGATCCTGCAGACCAGATAATAGTAGCAACAGCACGAGAAGAAAATGCAACGATATTGACATCGGATAAGAAGATTATTTCCTATAAACATGTTAAATCAGTTTGGTAATATGAATAGTTATTAGTTCGGAGTAATGAGTTCGTAGTCTAAAGGCGTGATTAACTACGAACTAAAAACTTTTTACTAATAACTACTAACATTGAGTTTCGTAATTCTTACCACTTAATCCTTATCTTTCCGCTTAAACTCATCTGCAATTCATTCACTGTCTACCAGCTGCTGTTTATGAAAAATTTGACTATAGAGAAATAATTTACTATACTAATTTCTCATAAACACAAAGGGATTTCAGTGGAAAAAATAATAAAAAATCTTGAAGATTTTTTTAATAAAGAAACAGTTGTAGGGTACTGTTTTATCCTGCCTAATTTTATCGGTTTTTTGATATTTACATCTCTTCCTATAGTCGCCTCTATGATATTGAGTTTTACCGAGTGGGACATATTTTCTGCTCCCAAATTTATTGGTTTAGAAAACTATTTTCATTTATTCTGGTTTCACGTACGCCATGGAATGACTTTTTCGTCGTGGTTTGACTATATCGCCGTATGGAGATATATTGAAGCAAATGACCCGGATTTCTGGTATTTCCTTTACAATACGGTCTTTATGATGATAGGCATACCTTTGGGGATGATAGGCTCGCTTTTCCTTGCGATTATAATGAACCGGGCCTTGCGCGGGATTTATTTTTTCAGAACGATATATTTCCTCCCTACGGTTTCTTCGGCGGTAGCTATAGCCCTTCTCTGGAGATGGATATACAATCCGGATTACGGTATGCTTAATACTATGCTTGCTTCAATCGGAATAATCGGGCCGCCCTGGCTCAACCATCCTGTCTGGGCAAAGATCAGCCTTATAATCATGGGGTTATGGACATCAATAGGCGGGTATAGTATGTTGTTATATCTGGCGGCTTTACAGGGTATACCTCAGCATTTGTATGAAGCGGCAGACATCGACGGAGCAAATTTCTGGCAGAAATTCCGGCATATTACAGTACCCCTGATATCGCCTACAACGTTTTTTATCTTTATTATGGGCGTGATATCAGGTTTTCAAGGCGGTTTTCAAAATGCCTATCTTATGACAAGAGGCGGGCCTGCGCAGGCAACAACTACTATCGAATATTACATATATAACAATGCTTTTGTCTGGTTCCATATGGGTAAGGCTTCGGCGCTTGCCTGGTTTTTGTTTTTAATAATTTTTGTAGTTACGTTGTTTAATTGGAAATACGGCGGCAAAAAAGTAACATATACATACATTTAAAAAATTTAAGGAAAAGTGAAAAATAAAAAATGATATATCGCCTTCGGCGAGTTATTTTAATTGTTTCGCAAAAACAAAACACCATAATTTTGCATTTTGCATTTTGATTTTTACATTAAGGTTTAAAAATGACTCTAAGCCAGATAAAAAAATTAAGAGATTTTATTAACAACACGGTAACGTATGCGATCCTTTGTGTTTTTGGGATCACGATGTTATTTCCTTTTCTGTGGATGTTTTCAACATCGTTAAAAGAATCATCCCAGGTTTTTACAGCATCGCTTGACTTATGGCCAAAACCCTTTGTTTTCAGGAACTATTTAGATGCCTGGAAGGTAATTCCTTTTGGAAAATTTTATATAAACAGTATATTGGTTGCATTATGTGTAACAGTCGGACAGACCATAACAAGCTCAATGGCCGCTTATGCGTTCGCACGGCTGAAATTCCCCGGCAGGGACAAGCTTTTTTTAGGCTACCTTGCAACCATGATGGTGCCCTATATGGTAACTACCATACCTGTTTTTATTTTGATAAAAGAGCTAAACTGGCTCGATACTTACAAGGCGTTGATACTTCCTGCGATGTTTACTGCCTACGGCACTTTTATGCTAAGGCAATTCTTTATGACACTGCCGTCCGAGCTTGAAGATGCCGCAAAAATAGACGGGTGCAGTTTTTGGAGGATCTATTGGCAGATAATACTCCCTTTATCAAAACCTGCCCTTGCGACCCTTGCAACTTTTACTTTTCTTGCCAACTGGCAGAATTTCATATGGCCGTTGATAGTAACGTCGTCTGAAGATATGAAAACGCTTCCTGTCGGACTGTCGTATTTTCAGGACCTATACACCACGAACTGGACACTGCTTATGGCGGCTGCCATAATTGTGCTTATTCCCGCATTGCTGGTTTTTATTTTTAACCAGCGCTTTATAACAAAAGGTATAGCTTTGAGCGGGCTTAAAGGTTAATGTAAATAATCATATACAACTTTGGAGGCTTGAAAAAGTATGAAAAAAATAAGTGTTTTATTAATTACGGGCAGTATTTTATTCTCAGGGTTTATAGGATGCGGAAAAAAGAATGAGGCAGCTAAATCCGGCGAGGCGCAGCCTCCTGAGATCCGGGTAGCTTTCTGGGGAGCTGTGGAGGAAAAGGAAATTATAACTACTACTATCAATGCCTGGGAAAAAGAACATCCGAACATTAAGGTGGTTTTACAGCATATCCCTGCAGGTTCCTACAGCGACAAAATACTTACGGAAATAGCCGGCGGCAACCCTCCGGACATCATTTTTTCCGATGTGGATATATTTGTAACATTCATAAATAAAGACGCACTTCTTGACTTGACGCAGTTTTTGAATGCTGACAAAAGTTTTAACATATCGGATTTCTTCCCGGGGATAGTGGACAGGTTCACGGTAAACGGTAAAATATACTGTATACCAAGGGATGTTGCCCCATTCGGGGTGATCTTTTATAATAAAACCTTGTTTGACAAGCTGAAAGTCAAATACCCTTCCGATGATTGGAATATGAACGATTTCGTAAAGACTGCAGAAAAATTAACAGTTGATGAAAACGGTAAAACCCCCCTTGATAAAGGATTTAATCCGAAAAAAATACAAAGATACGGGTTTTGGGGATGGTCGATACATAATTTCATTTATTCTTTCGGCGGGAAATTCGTTGATGATGTAAAAAATCCTAAAAAATGCATTATAAATGAGAAACCGTCTGTAGACGGGATGCAGTTTTTTATGGACCTGTCTGATAAATACTATATCGCCCCTATGACAGGAGCTTTGACGAATATGGGTATGAGCATAAACCAGCTGTTCTCTATGGAAAAACTGGCCATGTTCCAGTCCGGTATCTGGGAAACTCCGAATTTAAGAAGATTGATCGGTAACAGGTTTGACTGGGATGTAGTGATGTCTCCGAAAGGGCCGGACGGTAAAAGAGGGTTCGGGACAGGCGGTTCAGGCTACGCCATCATGAAAGTCACCAAACATCCTCAAGAGGCATGGGAAGTGCTAAAGTGCCTGGCAGGAGATAAAGGCCAGGAGATGCTTGCAGATAACGGCCTTGCCCAGCCTGCAAATAAGAAAATATCCGAAGGCCCGTTCTGGGCCGGAAGTCCTAAACAACCTGCAAACAAGAAAATGTTAAACGAGGCGGTACAATATTCAGTATATAACCCTTTCCATCCTAAATGGAGGGAAGCCTGGGACAAGTTCGTTTATCCGCAGATAGACCTTATCTTCAATAAGCGTATAACCGTTAAAGAAGGGTTGGATAAAGCTGCCGAGAAAGTCAATTCTGCCTTTGCCGGCAACGAGTAGGTATATCTAAAATAATTAATGCTTTAAAGAAGATATTTAACGGTCTTGCTGCTTTCTGTTCTTCGTAATTATAAAACCTATGCAAGAAAAAAATAAATACCGCAAAATATTAATAGTTTTTTTAAGCTTATTCATTATGCTTGCCTATCCTTGTAGCTCATGGACAAAGGTCTCAAAAGGAGCGAGGATAGGGGAGAAAATATCCTTTAAAACTAAGGACGGCGTAGAAATACAGGGGCTTTTTGTAAAACCTGCCAGATCAAATATCAAAACTTTTGTTTTATTACACGGCCTGGCAAGCAGCCAGGATGAGTGGCAGCTGTTTGTCCATCAATTGTTAAAAAAAGGATACGGTTTTTTGTCTTATGATGCAAGAGGCCACGGTAAAAGCCTGGTGATAAAAGGCGGCCAGAAATTTACTTACGAAGATTTTGGCCCGCCTGGAGATAACTCGAACTGGGATAAGATGGTTTCAGACCTCAAAGAAGCCGTAGAATTCCTGAAAAACAGCAAGGGTATACCGTATCAAAAAATAGGAATTATAGGCGCAAGCCTTGGCGCAAACGTTAGTTTGATCTATGCCGCTTCAAACGATAAGATTAGTCCTGTTATTCTTCTTTCCCCCGGGCTCAACTATGCAGGCATGGAAATAAGCCAGACCATTCTCTCCTTTACGTCGAAAGAAAACAAATACAGACCTATCGCCATCGTAGCATCTCCGAATGATACCTATGCATTTCAAAGCGGGTGTTTTTTATATAAACAAATCGAATCCAATAAAAAAGCAGTCTTAATACAGGGACAGAACTCAAACCACGGTGTCCAGATGCTTGATAAAGCTATGATACGTAAGCTGTTTTTGTGGATCAGCCAGCATTAATTTGATCTCAAATGAAATATCCAGTAAACCCTCTGAAAGAAAAAAAACTTGACGAACGAATGTTCAAATTTAATATCCTTGAGAAAGACATTCAGGAAAAATTTGTTCAATCTGGAGGCAAGGGCGGGCAAAACGTAAATAAATTGTCCACTTGTGTATACCTGAAGCATCTTCCTACGGGTATAGAAGTGAAATGTCAGAAAGAACGCTCTCAAAGTTTAAACAGGTTTTTTGCAAGAAGGATTTTGGTAGAGAAAATCGAATCTTTATTCCTTGGCAATTTAAGCAAAGAACAGCAGAAAATAGAAAAGATCAGAAGACAAAAACGTAAAAGGTCAAAACGTGCAAAAGAAAAGATGCTGGAGCTTAAAAGAATCAAAGCTGAAAAGAAATCTTTAAGAAAGCCGGTATCAGATTATAATGATCAATAGGGCCTACTATGCCTCTAATTTCTAAGCGAAAGAATTCCAAACAAACTTATACAGGACACAGAAAAAGGATCAAAGATAAATTTAAAGCAGGCGGCATAGAGTCCTGGCTTGATTATGAGATACTTGAGTTTGCCCTTTCCTACGCTATCGCAAGAAAGGACACAAAAACTCTGGCAAAAGAGCTTGTCCATAAATTTAATTCTTTTAACGGCGTACTTGATGCTGATTATAAAGATCTAAAGTCCATAAACGGGATATCCGAACACACCGCTCTTTTTATAAAGCTTTTAAAAGAAATAACAAAGTATTATTCTAAAAATACAATAGCTAAAAAAAACCTGCTTGCTTCTCCTGAAGGTGTAGTTAATTTTTTAACAACTGTCCTGAAAGGTTCATTTGACGAAGAATTTCATGCGGTTTTTTTAAACAGGAGCAACAACCTGATAAAACAGGAACTCCTGCAAAAAGGGACTATTGATAAATCTATTGTTTATCCAAGGAAAATCGTTGAACGTGCCCTGTATCACCATGCAGTTAACGTAATTATCGCTCACAATCATCCCGGAGAGACTCTAAAGCCTTCTAAGAATGATATAGAGGTGACGGATGCTATTAAAACTGCTCTCAAAACAGTTGATGTAGATTTATTAGATCATATTATAATAACTGGCAGCGGTTATTTTAGTTTTAAAGAACAAAATTTACTTTGATGAAAGAAAAACTGTGCCTTTATTGCTGGACAGGCAAATGCCCATCTGAAGAGTAAGAGCATGAATGTACTTGTAATAATCCCTACCTATAACGAGAAAGATAATGTAAAAACGATAGTTGAGGGCATTATGGGCTTTGACTGCGATATTTTGTTTATTGATGACAACTCGCCCGACGGCACAGCCCTTGAAATTGAGAACATCAAGAAAACGAACAACAAGCTGAAATTGATAAAACGGCCCGGTAAAATGGGATTAGGGTCAGCATACATAGAAGGTTTTACTTATGCTCTTAATAATAATTATGAAAAGATAGTTATGATGGATGCTGACTTATCTCATCCATACGCCAAAATACCCGAATTGATAGGTGCTAATTCGGATTATAGTGTCGGTTCCCGCTATATCCCAGGCGGTAAAATTGAAGGCTGGCCTCTCTACAGGCACCTGCTCAGCAAGTGTGCGAACTTATATGCATCGACCATTTTGAATATCGGTGTCAATGACCTGACAAGCGGGTTCAACTGTATGGGAAAGCGGGTTTTAGAACAGTTAGATTATAGGAACTTGAAGGGCGAAGGATACGCTTTTCTTATAGAATTAAAATACCGTGTTTTTCAAAAAGGGTTTAAATTAAAAGAAGTACCTATAACATTTAAAGAAAGAGAAAAAGGAAGATCCAAAATAAGCAATAAAATAGTCTGGGAAGCTTTCTGGCTCGTTCCGAGATTAAAATTGTTTTCTTGAAATATCAATGAATTCATATTATCGTTGACAATCAATATATAGTTATATATAATAAAAAATCAGTGATAAGGGATAAGTTGTAAGTGATAAGATAAAACGAGATTTTTCTTACGACTTACCCCTTAAACCTTACCCCTGAGTTACGGAGGGAAAAATGGCAAAAGATGAACGTTTAAAAGCTCTTGATCTGGCTTTGACACAGATTGAAAAAGATTTCGGCAAAGATGCTATAATGAGATTAGGTGAAAAGCATGCAAAGATGCCTGTTTCGGCGATACCTACAGGGATTTTGCCTTTAGATATTGCAATAGGAGTAGGCGGTATACCCCGCGGACGGGTTATAGAAATATTTGGCCCTGAATCCGGAGGCAAGACAACTCTTTCACTCTGTATCGTATCTCAGGCTCAAAAACTCGGCGGTATAGCCGCATTTATAGATGCCGAACATGCCATGGACCCGGATTATGCTTTAAAACTCGGTGTAGATATAGATAACTTGTTGATCTCCCAGCCGGATTCAGGCGAACAAGGGCTTGAGATAGCGGATAAACTTGTCCGTTCCGGTGCTGTTGATGTGATCGTGATAGATTCGGTTGCGGCACTAGTACCTAAAGCTGAAATTGAAGGAGAGATGGGCGATTCGCACATGGGGCTTCAGGCCAGGTTGATGAGCCAGGCTCTTAGAAAACTTACTTCGACTATTTCAAAATCAAAGACCTCTGTAATTTTCATCAACCAGGTCCGTCAGAAGATCGGTGTCATGTGGGGGAATCCCGAAACTACGCCCGGCGGCCTTGCTTTGAAATTTTACTCGTCAGTACGTCTGGATATAAGAAAAATTGAGTCCGTTAAAAAGGGCGAGGAAGTGATAGCCAATAGGGTAAGGGTTAAAGTTGTAAAAAACAAAGTTGCACCGCCCTTCAGGCAGGCTGAGTTTGAAATAACTTTCGGGCAGGGCGTAGACCGCTTCGGCTATTTAATAGATATGGGTATTGAAGAAAAGATCATTGATAAATCCGGAGCCTTCTTTTCTTTTAAAGACCTCAAGCTGGGACAAGGGCGTGACAACGTGAAACAGTTTTTACAAGAGAATCCAAAGACAACTGACGAGATTGAAAGCATAATAAGGCAAAAATATTTTCCTGCAGCAGTTCTTAAAACCCAAGATACTCAAGAAAAAGCTGAAGCAAAAGACGATAAACCTGTCCGCGCTGGTAAGAAATAAATTTTTTAAGCGTATTTAATTTTAAAAGAGATTGCTTCATGTTCTGAAACAATCTCTTTTTGTTCTCTATGATTTTTGCATGAAGATTCTATTTGCTTCTCATTCACTGGTTGAAGAAGAATACAGGAAATATCTAAAAGAGCTTTCAAATCTTGGATTTGAAATAAAAGCCTTATGCCCGGATATATGGAAGGAATGCGGAGAAGATAAAGTTGTTAAAGAACCTGTCGAAAAAGACGGTTATGTGCTTTATCCAGTCCCTGTAATATTTAGGAATCATATTCGCAGTTTTTTCTACCGGAACGATAAACTTGTTAAAGAACTGGTAAGGGATTTTATGCCAGATTTGGTCCATATTTTTGAGGAGCCGTATTCTATCTCTGCTTTTCAATTAATAAATGCTTTAAAAATACTTAAAAACCGCCCTAAGGTCGTGATTCAGTCATTTGAAAATATATATACCAGGCAGCCGTTCCCTTTTTCCTGGATAGAAAAATACAACCTGAGATTTGCAGATGCAATAATATCAGTTCCTATTGAAGGGAGAGGATTATGGCAAAAAAAAGGTTTTAAAAATAAGATTTTTAATTTGCCGGTCGGTATCGACGATGAAGTATTTTATAAAAAAGAAACTGTAAAAGAAGGTATAATAAAAATATGCTATATAGGCAGGATAGTTAAAGAAAAAGGTATTCCTATATTGGTCGAAGCATTCAATAAACTTTCTTCTAAATATAAAAACATTGAATTGTCTTTAATTGGTAACGGCTATCTCAAAAAAGAACTGCTCCTAAGAAATAAGAACCTTAGTATAAAATTCATAGACTCTGTTTCTAATAAGGAGCTTCCCGCCTTATATTCAAAAATGGATATTTTAGTATTGCCTTCCTTGACCACAAAAAACTGGAAAGAGCAATTTGGAAGGGTTTTAATAGAAGCAATGGCATGTGGTGTTGCAGTAATAGGTTCTTCAAGCGGTGAAATAGCGAATGTAATAAGTGACTCAGGAATAATCTTTAAAGAAGGCAGCCAGGAAGGATTAAGTGCTGCTATGGAAGAATTGATAGAAAACCCAAAAAGGCTTGAAGAGATGAAAGCAAAAAGTTTAGAAAGAGTGAAAAATAATTATACCTGGGCTAAAGTCGGGATAAAACTGAAAAATATTTATGATGAAATCACGGCAAAATAAAAACAGGTTAAAAAATGGCTATCATTTTCAGCGTCTTTATGCGAGACTGTTGTTTATCCTCATTGATTTTGCAGGTAATCTGATTTTACGCCCGTTTATTAAGAAAGCACTGCCCCAAAATAGTTCTCATCGTAAAGTATTGCTTTGTAAAAATGACCATTTAGGAGATATTGTTTTGTTTTTGCAGGTACTTCCTGAAATAAAAAAAGTATTTTTAAATGACGAACTGCACCTTGTTATAGGGAGTTGGTCAAAAGACCTTGTGAACGGCAACCCTTATATTAATAAAGTTATTTATTATGACAATTATTTTTTAAACCGGGGTAAGAATATTGTTAAAAAAGTATTTATCGATATAATTTCATCAATAAATTTTGTAGAAGAGGCTCTAAAAAACAAATATGATATGGCCATAGATTTTAGGGCTTATTTCCCGAATATGATACCGCTTTTGATTTTTGGCAATATTAAATACAGGATAGGGTTTACGAGCGCAGGGCTCGGTTTTTTGCTGAATCATAGCGAAAAATGGAAAGAAAATATTCCGGAAACAGAACATTTCCTAGATTTAATCAGGATATTCTCGTACGGACCGCATGAAAACAAAACAGATGCGTTAGACTACCTTGTGGATATCGATAAAGCTGAAAGGTTGATGAATAATTACCGCATAAACACTGATAAAAAGCTGATACTCGTTCACCCTTTCGGAGGAAATGCTACGAAAAAGTGGGAAATAAATGCCTGGAAAAAAGTTATAAGAGAGTCTATCAAGAATAATTGTATTGTAATTTTAGTAGGTCAGCATCCGGAAAACCCCTTTGTTGATCTGGTTGACAACCAGAATGTTTTTAGTGCAATCAATAAAACCGATATAAAGACGCTTGCCGGGTTGATTAAAAAAGCTGAGTTAGTAATAGGAATGGATTCGTTCCCAGCCCAGTTTTCAATAGCGCTAAATAGGAAAACTATCGTAATAATGAGCGGGATTGAAAATCGATCGCAATGGTACGATAAAAAAGACAATGTTTCAGTATTGCAGAAGGAAGTCGACTGCAGTCCGTGTTATAGAAAAAATGGATGTGAAAAGATGTCCTGCCTTGAAATCGGTTCAGATGAAGTAGTAAAGCTTATCAATTCTTATCTTTGACATTAAAATAGAATGAGAAAATTAAGAGATATAAAGATTGCAATAGTTCATGACTGGCTTACCGGAATGCGCGGCGGGGAAAAGGTTTTGGAGGCATTCTGCGAGTTATTCCCTGATGCGGATATTTATACGCTTTTGTGGGACAAAGACAGTGTGTCAGATACAATTGAAAAGCATAGGATAAATACTTCATTCTTGCAGTATATCCCGAAGATCGAAAAGAACTACAGATATTACCTTCCTCTAATGCCCTTTGCCATATCAAGTTTTAACCTTGACAGATATGACCTGGTCATTTCATCAAGCCACTGCGTCGCAAAAGGGGTAAAAACAAAAAAAGAAATCCCTCATATTTGTTATTGCTACACTCCTATGCGTTATATCTGGGACCAGTATGATGAATATTTTAATGCCAAAAAATCCGGTTTTATAGTTAATTTACTGATGTTTATGGTAAGGCCTTTTCTTCAGGATTGGGATGTTGAAAGTTCCAGGAATGTAAAAGAATTTATCGGTATATCTGAACATATAATAAATAAAATAAAAAAGTATTATAACAGGGATGCAAAAGTAATTTATCCTCCTGTAGATGTTGAAAACTATCCAAATGCGTGGGATGGGAATTATTATTTAATGGTGACAGCAATGGTACCATACAAGAGGACAGACTTAGCGATAGAAGTTTTTAATGAGTTAAAATATCCTCTAAAGATCATAGGAAAAGGTCCAGACGAATCCAAATTAAGGAAAATGGCCAATCCTAACATTGAATTTCTCGGCTGGCTTTCAGATGAAGAGATTAAGCGTTATTATTCAGGATGCAAAGCTTTTATATTCCCTCAGGAAGAAGATTTCGGCATAACAGCTGTTGAAGCCCAGGCAGCCGGCAAACCTGTAATAGCCTTCGGCAAAGGCGGTGCCGCCGAAACCGTTATTAATGGACTAACAGGAGTATATTTTAGTGAGCCAACACATGAAGGCTTGAAAGATTGTATTTTAAAATTTGAGAAAATGAATTTTGATAAAAACAAGATACGAGAAAATGCCTTGAAGTTTTCACGCGAACATTTTAAAAAAGAGATAGTTTCATTTTTTTCAAGATACATTGAATTCTAAAATGCCTGTCATTCCCTAAAGTAGTAATCGGGAATCCAGCCGAATAAGTAATGTTTGAAAAAGGATTTTAAGAAACAGTTAGTGGTATGCGGAAGCATTCAGGAATTTCCTTTTCGCTAATAATGCATTCATTCGTATTTTTCAGGGGCCGATAAATCGGCATTCCATTTAAGTAAATAGAGGAAGTCACTGCCGGAACTCGGTCTTCGGCTTCGCCAGGAATGACCTCAGACAGTCCTCGCCGACTACTTCCTGAAAAACACTCATTCATAGCCGCATTAAACCCGCTCAAAGAAAATCCCTGAATGTTTCAATGAATGGTGTTGTGTGGAGTGGACACTGCAAGGGTTCGCAGACTCACCAAACCCGCTAAAAGCGTGCTTAATTGCCTCCCGGCAATACTTGCAGTGCGAAAACCTGACATAAGATACCACTACTTCGTTAAGTGAGGTTTACCATTGCGAGCCAGAGGCGAAGCAATCTCGACGTTTTGGAGATTGCCACGTCGCTTCGCTCCTCGCAAAGACACCGAAGAAGAAAGAGTGTCGTATGATATTCGACTTAACGAAGTAGTGCTATAATAGTCAAAATATTTAAGCCTCTTATGTTGGTTTTGTTATAAACCCCATTTTGGCTGGTAATGAGAGAGTATTTTTCAGGGAATTATTCAAGGACTGTCCGAAGCCCTTTCTGGCGAAGCCGAAGGGCAAGTTCCGCAGAATCCTGAAAAATACGAAAGAATAGCCAAGGGGGCGCCTTTCTTTTGGTTCGTTTTCTTTGAGCGGCCAAAGAAAATGAACTCAGGGGTGCGGGGGCGGAACAGCCCCGCAAACAATAGCTTAAAGCTTGCAATTTCCGTCAAATATTGATAATATACCAAAATATGAAAATCACCGGCATTAAACCAATTATCGTAGTTACATTGCTGACATTGGATGCAGCGGTCATTTGTTTTGCGTTTTATTTTTCATATCATATGAGGTTTTTCTCGATAGTAACGGATGTTTTCCCGCTTGAGAGGGGGATCCCCGAATGGATTTTTTACAAGTACCTGCTTTATTTGATAGTACCTCTTTACTTATTTGTATTCTCGCAGCACAGTTTCTACAGCGTTTATTTTACACCGTTTTTAGATGAGTTATTAAGAGTAGCCAGGGCAGGAAGTGAAAGTTTCTTTTTCCTTGTAATGGCAACATTTTTTTATAGGGATTTCTCTTTCTCCAGGCTAACTTTTCTGTTTTTTTGGATAAATTCAATATTATTCATATTTATAGCACGGGAAATCTTTAAAACAACGACAACTTATTTTTTATATAGGATTTTGGGAAAAGAAAGAATATTAGTAATAGGAAAGGAAAACAAAGTTTTAAAAAAAATAATAAAGCAGCATCCGTATATAAAGGTGACTTACTACCCGTATGACGATCTGCCTAATGCTGAAAAAATAAAAAGTATTATTTTAGATAAATCGATAAACCAGGTTATACTTACCCACCAAAAATGGCCTCAAGACAAACTGCTTAATTTTTATGACATGTGTGAAAATTTAAAAACTGATTTGAAATTTGTCCCTGACATAGTGCAGATATGCAGGGGAGAGATAATCATCGATTCATCTCTAGGGATACCAGTTTTCCATTTAAAATCGGTTTCATTAGACGGGTTCAACTTCTATTTTAAACGCGTAGTTGATCTGATACTTTCAATAATCTTTATATCTTTTTCCTGGCCGGTGCTGCTTTTTATAATTTATTTAATTAAAGTTGATTCTTCCGGAAGTTTTTTATACTATCATAAAAGAGTTGGTTATCGTGGGAAGATATTTTCATTTTATAAATTCAGAACGATGGTAAAAAATGCAGATGCGCTGCTTGAAGAAGTAAAATCTCAGAATGAACGCCAGGGTCCGGTTTTTAAAATGTCGAAGGATCCAAGAATAACAAGAGTTGGTAGGTTTTTAAGGCGGTACAGTCTGGACGAAATACCTCAAATAATTAATGTGTTGCGTGGTGAAATGAGCATTGTCGGGCCAAGGCCCCAGGTTTTATGGGAAGCTGAAGCTTATGATGACTGGTCAAGAAGAAGGCTGAGGGTGCTTCCAGGAATTACAGGGATTTGGCAGGTATCGGGCCGGGCATCCTTGAGTTATGAAGAAATGATAGAACTTGATATATTCTATATAGAGAACTGGTCGATGGGATTGGACCTGAACATAATATTTAGGACTATACCTGCAGTTATTACCAAGGAAGGGGCTTACTGAATGAAGATATTGGTAACCGGAGGTGCCGGTTTCATCGGTTCAAATATAGCAGATGCATTTATAAACGATAGGCATAAAGTAATCATAGTTGATGACTTGTCATCCGGAAAGAAAGAAAACCTTAACAACAAGGCGAAGTTTTTCAACGTTGATATACGTGATAAAAACAGGCTTTCAAATTTATTCAAAAAAGAAAAGATAGATGTTATATGCCACCATGCCGCACAGATAGACGTTAGAAAATCAGTAAGTGACCCTGTTTTGGATGCCGGTATAAATGTATTGGGAACAATTAACCTGATGGAAAATGCCAAAGCCTTTAAAGTGAAAAAAATAATATTTGCGTCTTCCGGCGGGACCATCTATGGCGAATGCGGTAAATCTGCACCGGATGAAAATTATATCCCAAGGCCGGATTCACCGTACGGTATAACAAAACACTCGGCAGAACTCTATCTTCAGTATTATTCAAAGTTGTTCGGAATAAGCTTTACTTCTCTTAGGTACGCAAATGTATTCGGCCCAAGGCAGGACCCGCAGGGAGAAGCGGGTGTTGTAGCTATATTTTCAAACAGAATGCTGAACAGCGAAACTGTGGTAATTTACGGAGACGGCGAACAAAAAAGAGATTATGTTTTTGTTAAAGATGTTGTAAAAGCGAATATTCTGGCTCTTCATAATGGGAATAGTGAGATCATTAATATCGGAACAGAAAAAGCAATATCAGTAAATGAACTTTTTAAAAGCATGGCTGATATTTTAGATTATAAATTAAAACCAATGCATAAACCAAAACGAACAGGTGAACTTTTAAAAAGTTTCCTAAATGCGGACAAAGCGAAAAAAGTGCTGGGCTGGGAACCGATATACGATTTTAAAGAAGGTTTAAGGCAAACGATAGATTATTTTAGATCAGTAAATAGCAAGTAGTGAATGGAAATAATTTAAAACTATTCACAAATAACTGGAGGTTTTTCAATGAAAGCTCTCATTCTAATTGGAGGGTTAGGGACGAGATTAAGGCCTTTGACATGTTTTACTCCAAAACCTCTATTGCCTATTGTGAATGTACCATTTTTAGAATACCAGTTTAAATTACTAAAACAGCATATGATAAAAGAAATAGTCCTTTGTATTGCCTATTTACCCGACGAATTTAAGAGGCATTTTGGAACCGGAAAGAAATGGGGCCTGAAAATTCATTATGTGCACGAAGATCATCCTCTTGGGACAGGTGGGGCTGTTAGAAATGCTGATAAGCACATTAATGAACCTATAGTAGTTTTTAACGGTGACATGTTTACTGATATCAACCTAACTAAAATGTATGAGTATCATAAAAAGAAAAAAGCTTATGTGACCCTAGCTTTAACAAGAGTTAAGGACCCTACGCTTTTCGGTCTTGTAGAAACCGATAAAAACGGCAGGATCGAAAGATTTTTGGAAAAACCTTTCTGGGATGAAATAACCTGTAATACGATTAATGCAGGAACTTATATTTTTGAACCGGAAGCTATTAAACATATTCCGGAAGCTGTGAATTATTCATTAGAAAGGGGACTTTTCCCGAACTTATTGAATAAAAAATATAACTTATACGGCTATATATTCAACGGTTATTGGCTGGACATAGGCACGATTGATAAATACTTACAGGCGCATCATGATATGATTTCAGGCAAAATGCAGTTCAATCTGCCAGGGCATAGGGTGTTTAACAATGTCTGGGCAGGGAAAAAACTGCAATGGGGTAAAAATATAGACTTGAACGGCAGGTTGGTTTGCGGAGAAAATGTAAGGATAGGGGATTTTGTGCAAATAGTAGGTAATGTATGCCTCGGGGACAACATTAGCCTCGGAAAAGGCTGTTACATAAATGATTCCGTTGTAATGGATAATACGAAAATCGGCGAAGGTGTAAGGATTGAAACGGCTTTGATCGGGAAAAAATGCTGTATTGAAGCAAATAGTGTATTAAGTTCAATGGTTACGCTTGGCGATAATTCCGTAATTCAAAAATACTCAAGGCTTTAAAAAATATTTTATTTTTTTATTAAAAAATGCTACAATCACAATTCATTGTTTATTATAATTCTAAAGGAGGAAAAAAATGAGTTCTATAAGTAAGGGCAAAGATTTTGTTTTTACATCAGAATCAGTGACTGAAGGCCATCCTGATAAAGTTTGTGACCAAATATCCGACGGGGTACTTGACGAAGTCTTAAAACAAGACCCCAGAGGCAGGGTAGCTTGCGAAACTTTCGTGACTATGGGGCTTTTGATCGTGGGCGGTGAAATAACCACGCACGCATTTATAGACATTCATAAAATGGTACGAAATATAATCAAAGAAATAGGCTATGTGCATCCAAAGTACGGGTTTGATTATGAGACTTGCGCTATATTGAATGCAATTCATACACAATCCCCGGACATAGCTCAAGGAGTAGATACAGGAGGGGCAGGTGACCAGGGGCTGATGATAGGTTATGCATGTAATGAAACGAACGAACTCATGCCTCTTCCTATAATGCTTGCTCATAAATTGACGCTGCAGCTTGCCAAAGTAAGAAAAGAAAAGATCCTGAAATATCTTGGGCCTGACGGAAAATCACAGGTCACAGTCGAATATAAGGACGGCAAACCTCTAAGAGTAGACACGGTTGTTATTTCGTCCCAGCATACCGCTGATATTCTGGATAGAACCGGCAAAAAGATAACGAACAAAGCAAAAGAAGAGATCATTGCAAAAGTTTGTATGCCTATAGTTAGAAACTGGGTTGATAAAAAAACAAAATATTTTATAAATCCGACCGGTAAATTCGTTATTGGCGGTCCTCAATCCGATACCGGCATGACAGGGCGAAAAATAATCGTTGATACGTACGGCGGAATGGCTGCGCACGGCGGCGGCGCTTTCTCAGGCAAAGACCCGACGAAGGTTGACAGAAGCGCATGTTATATGGCGCGGCATATAGCCAAGAATATAGTTGCGTCAAAACTGGCAGATAAATGTACAGTACAATTGGCCTATGCTATCGGAGTCGCAGATCCCGTGTCCGTAATGGTTGATACGCATGATACAGCGCGGATACCTGAAAAAGAAATCGATAAACTCGTAAGAAGATATTTCCCGCTGACACCGAAAGGGATAATTGAATATCTGGATTTAAGGCGCCCATTCTATAGAAAGACGGCATCCTATGGGCATTTTGGGAGAAAAGATAAAGATTTCTTATGGGAAAATACTAATAAAGTCAAAGAACTGCAGAAACATATATAGCGTTCAGCGGATAGCGTAGAGCGTATAGGAAAGTCAAAGACTTTAACTATCCGCTAAACGCTGAACGCTATACGCTATAATTTAAAGGGAGATTTTAATGAAATATGATATAAAAGACATAAAACTAGCAGATCATGGCAAAAAGCGTATAGAGTGGGCAGAAAGAGAGATGCCTGTTTTAAGACAAATAAAAGCCCGTTTCAAAAAAGAAAAACCGTTCAAAGGCATAAGAATGGCCTGCTGCCTCCATGTGACAACTGAAACATCGAACCTTGCCATCACGCTAAAAGAGGGCGGTGCTGATGTAAACCTGTGTGCTTCAAACCCTCTTTCTACACAGGATGATAATGCAGCGGCTCTGGTTAAACATTACGGTATTTCTACTTTTGCCATTAAGGGCGAGGACAACAAAACTTATTACAAGCATATAAACACGGCTATTGAAAATAAACCTCAGATAACCATGGATGACGGGGCGGATACAGTTTCTCTGATACATTCAAAAAGAAGGGACCTCCTGGATTATGTTATTGGAGGAACAGAAGAAACAACGACCGGGGTTATCAGGCTACGTGCCATGGAAAAAGAAGATGTTCTTGAATACCCTATTATTGCTGTTAATGATGCACTGACAAAACATCTTTTTGACAACAGGTACGGAACAGGACAGTCTTCGATTGACGGTATTTTAAGAGCGACAAATGTCCTGTTGTCAGGGAAATTTTTTGTTGTAGCCGGCTACGGCTGGTGCGGCAGGGGCGTTGCGATGCGGGCAAAAGGAATGGGGGCAAATGTCATAGTAACTGAAGTAGACCCCTTAAAAGCGATAGAAGCGACGATGGACGGATTTTTAGTTATGCCCATGTCAAAAGCTGCCAGGCTCGGAGATATTTTTATTACTTTAACCGGAGATATAAATGTGATAGCTGAAAGTCATTTTAAAGTAATGAAAGACGGTGCGATAGTATGTAATTCAGGCCACTTCAATTGTGAAATAGATATTGAGGCATTGAAAAAATTGTCAAAGTCTACCCAGAAGGCTAAGGATTTTGTTGATGAATATAAGCTCAAGAACGGCAACAGGATATACCTTTTAGGAGAAGGCAGGCTTATAAACCTTGCTGCGGCAGAAGGCCATCCGGCAAGTGTCATGGACATGTCTTTTGCAAACCAGGCTTTGGCCGCAGAATATATGGTAAAAAACTGCAAAAAACTTGAGAAAAAAGTTTACTCAGTACCTGAACCTATAGATAAAGAAATAGCCCGCCTTAAACTTAAAAGTATGGGTGTCGACATAGATAAACTTACACCGGAACAAATAAAATACCTTGCTTCCTGGCAGGAAGGGACGTAATTTATAAAATTTCAATAACCAAGAAACAATAACCAAACTAAAAAGAAAAATGATAAATCCCAAAGATTGGTTATTGGGATTTGAATATTAGTTGGTGATTGTTTCTTGGTTATTGTTATTTTTAGAAGCTAAATCATGAAAAATAGAATATGGTCTATCGTTTTATCTTGCTGGTTTCTTTTAATATTCAAATTGCCGCTTTTTGCAGTTATACATATTAATGGTACAGACACTGGCCCAAAGGAATATACAAGACCGGCAAAGAAATATGATGAACAAACCTTAATAAAAATGGGTTATGCTCCCGAAAAGGTCATGGGGGTAGTAGCGCCTGCAACCGGGACTAAAAAAATTGCAGTAATACTCGTACAATTTACAATAAGCGGTTCTAATACTTCCGGACAAAATACCTTAACTTCCGGCGATATTGTAGGTTTTAATAACACCCTGGACTATTTGAAGAATTTTTATAATGAAGCCTCTTGCGGAAAATTAGTGCTTGATATAACGTATTTCTATAATAATGGGACGGCATCTGTTTTAACAGGGAATGAAACTCCGTACAAGCTTAGCAGTTCGATGGCCAGCTATGGTGCTGATACAGAAGCCAGCCTTAGCCAGCTTATTCTGGATAGCTTAAACATGGTAAATCCGTCTGCCCTTAATTCTTCGCTCTATGACGCTGTAATTGTCGCACATGCAGGTTACGGCAATGAATCTACCTCAAATGCAGGAGATATCTGGTCTGCTGCTGTAGGGCCGTTTATAAACTCATCTGGTAATCAGGTGTCAGCAAACGGTTTTACGGATGGCACGAATATACCTGCAAGAGAAAGCAATGCAAGCCCGATAGGTGTAACCTGTCATGAATTTGGCCATATACTGGGCCTTTTTGACCTCTACTCAACAACTGATTCTAGAAGCAGGGTAGGTAAATGGTGCCTGATGGATTACGGCCCATGGGTAAATAACGGTTATACACCTACGCATCCAAGCGTGTGGTGCAAAAAATATCTGGGTTGGGTTAATCCAATCAAAATCACTAATGATGAGACAATTTCAGCTATCCTTCCGGTACAGATTTCATCAACTACATCTTATCAGGTTCCGATACTTGGAAGCACACAGGAATATTTTCTAATATGCCATTCAACTGCATCAACTTATGACCCTAATACCCCGGGCGGGGGTATAATGATCATGCATATAGACGAAGGAATAATTGACGGAAGTTCATTTATCGACAGGATGGCAAATAATTCTCTTAATAATTATTCCCATAATACAGTAGGTATCGAACCGGCAGGCAATAGTGATCCAAGTAATCCTCCTTATGGAAATCCAAATGATCTTTGGCCGGGCATAAAAAAAACGTTCGCTTCTCCAGATTCTGATTCATATTCGGGCAAAGTATCAAATATCACAATATCAAATATCTCGTTCTCAGGAAATAAAGCAGGTTTTGTAACGACGAACCTTTCCATGACAGATGTTGCGAGCATCCAAAGCATCGTAAATTACCCAAACCCTTGTGGCCAGGGATATTTCCATCCAAGGAAAAATACAGGTGTAATCACTACTTTTGCCTTAAAACTATCAAAGGTTACAGATAATATAGGCTTATCCATATATAACCTGGCAGGCGAAAAAATTATAGATGTAGCGGGCAATAATTTTCAATTTAAGGTCACTCAATCATCGGATTATAAAATAGTTTATGAATATGACTGGAATGGAAAAAATCAGAATTTCGAAAATGTAGCGCCTGGTATTTATTTCTATAAATTCAATGTGGGAAATGAAACAAAAACCGGTAAAATGGCGGTCGCAAGATAAGGCATAACTAAATAAATCCAAACCGAAAAAATCCAAAATATTTTACTTCTTAACTTTAATTAGCAAAATAATCCCTATGAACCCAAATACGATATTCCCAAGCCACGCAGCTAATATTGGGGATACAACCTTATTCTCTCCCAAAGACTGCCCGATAGCTTGTACTGCCCAATAGAAAGAAGCAAAGATCAATGCAAAAGTAAAACTCAGTATCTTTCCGTGTTTACTTCCGAAGCTTAAAGCAAACGGGATACCTAAGAACATAACGATAAGGTGGCTTAAAGGTAAAGCCCATCTTAAATGCATAAGAATGACTTCCTTTTCAACAGGGATCCCGATGTTTTTTAAGCGGCTTATGTATTTTTTCTGTTCTTTAAAAGACATCTGCTCTGGACGTTTGCCGACATGAATGAAGTCCTCTGGTGTAAAAGGCAAGCCAATGATTTTTTTTGCAAAATATGCCTCGCTGAAACGATTGCCGTTAAAAATACGCTCTACTCCATTTTCCATATGCCAGTTCTTCCCGTCAAAACTTCCTTGAGGAGAAACTAACTGTGAAACTAATACAAAATCTTTGTTGTAATAATCTATAACGATATTTTCTACCCTGCCCAAATTGGCATTTAAATAACCTATGGTCATTCTGCCGTTCTCGGGTAAGGAAATTACAAGGTTGTGATGCTCGAACTGTGTTTCGATATTTTCTTTTTTTATCAAGGAAATTCTTATATATTCAGCCCTATTGGTAGTATAGGGTATTATCTTTTCTCTTAAAATAACATCTATTAAACCAATAACTATTCCGCAGATTATAAGTAATCCGATTATGCGCCATAGATTTATACCGGCTGCTTTTATTGCGGTTATTTCGCCGCTCCTAGCAAGCCCTCCTAATGAAAACAGGACCGCCAAGAGTACTGCTACGGGAAGTACTTGAATTATCCACCAAGGCAGGTTAAGAAACAAATATTCAAAAACGTAAACGAATGAAGCCTTTTTTTCAAGGTAAAAATTCAATTCCCTGAAGAATTCCGACAATAAAACCAGCCCGCCAAACACAACAGAGCTGAAGAGCAGGGGCTTAAGGAATTCTTTGACTAAATAACGTGTGATTATATTCATCTTCTAAGACTATTTTTTCAACATATTATGCCAGAGCCAGCCTCCTAATACCAAAGAAATAATGTTTGGCATACACAACATTATTGCTGGCGGTACGTAACCCTTTTCTGCTATATTTAGACCTGTTATTAATAGCATGTAATAACTAAAAAGTATCAATAAGCTGAACCCAAAACTAATGGATTTTCCGCCTTTCTCAAGGATAATGCCTAAAGGCATGCCTAGGCCGGCAAAAATAAAAGGCGCAAAGGCTAATGTTAATCTCATCCAGTATTCGGTTTCTAAAAAATGGATCGGCAAATTCTTTTGTTTAAAATTCTTAATTTCTTCTAAAATTGCCTTCCCTTTCATTTCCTTTAAGGATTGGCTAAAGGGCATGGTTTTTTCTGTGATAGGTATAGTAAACATGTAATTTGAAAATTTCATATGGACCAGGTTCTCGGGGCGGACAGGGTTGGGTTTTTGCCAATAGCCGTCTTTAAGGTTGAATACTATTTCTGAGGGTGTCACAGAAACATATGAAGTTTGAGCTCCTATGCGCCAGAACGATGAAGCGTCATCTTTTGTGTTCGAAAACTTATAGATATTTATGCCTTTTATAAGGTTATTCTTTTTATCGACTTTGTTAACGTAGACCTTGTACTCGTCTATATTTATTATAGCTTTTTCTTCGAATTTGATTAATGGTTTTTGTTCAATGATCTCTTTATAGATCTTTCTAAATTTATTGTGAGTAAGAGGGGCGATATTCTGGTTAAAGTACACTAAAAAAATACTCAAAGAAAGTATCAACAATAAAACTGGGGAAGTAAAATCCCAATATTTAAACCCTGTTGAGCGAAGGGCTGTTATTTCATTGTCTTCAGAAAGCCTGCCATAGGATAAGAGGATCCCAAACAAAACAGCCATGGGTATTGTTAACGTTAAGATATTGGGCAAAACCAGAATAAAAAGTTTTAAAACAGTCAAAGAGGGTATCCCCTTTGACAAAAGCAGGTTTACAAGTTGAAATACCTGATCTATTAATAAGATGCAGGAAAACACCAAAAGGCCAAAAATAAATGATTCGACAAACTCTTTTAAAATATATTTATATATTATTTTCATATTTAATTTTCAATTATTTATCTCTATACGATATATAACCTGCGAGATTTTCTATTATAGCAAAAATTCTGGTAAAATCAAATAAAATTAGCTATAATAATTAAAAATTTGCTGACAAAACCAAAATGTTTTAATTTACTGCTTTTTTGCAGTTTATCATAATTTATTGTTTAAAATCTTTATTATTTTAAATTAATCAATGAAAAAACGCATTATATTATCACTGTTTATTTTATTTTCCCAAATGGCGGTAATCCAATCATTGCATGCTCAAAATATTCTAAACACAAAAAAGAAGTTTTCTATTTTGCAGGACAATAAAGAAATATTGCTTTCAATCTCAACATCTCCGGCAAAAAGTACTCAAACTTACCAGACTAAAACCTCGACTTCACAGGCAAATAACGTCACAATATCTTCCCAGACAGCGAGTATAACACCTACTGAACAAGCCGGCAAGGAATTATTAAATTTTCTTGAACAGAAGAAAATATTATTTTACAGTAAAGAAAGATGGCTTAAAATGCGCGAGCGTATTGAAGGAACCGGAGAATACCAGCCAGGAGGGGTAAGTGTAAGTACAGCTCCAAAGGCTGCGCCTGCACCATTGCCGCCCGGTCTGACTGTCGAACTCCCGTATGAATCCCAGCTTTCAATAACAGGCAGGAAGACCATAGGTGTGGCAGTAAAAGCGACTATATATGAAAAACCGGATCCTATAAAAAGGATTTCTTCTTCATCAATTGATATGAACCAGGAGTTACAGGTCAGGATCAAAGGCCGCGTGGGAAGAAAAATAAATGTCAACGTTGACTTTGACGATACAAGTGCAGACAAAAGAGATATATCCGTAGTATACAAAGGCGACCCGAAAGAATTTGTCCAGGAAGCTGCCTTCGGGGATATATCAATGTCTCTTCCTTCTACGGAATTCGTAGGGTATTCACGCCAGCTTTTTGGCATAAAACTGCTTACAAAATATAAAAGCTGGAATTCCTGGAATTTCTTCAGCCGCACAAAGGGAGATTCTGAGGTGAAAAGATTTACAGGAAATACACAGCTTGTAAGGCAGAGCATAGCCGATACTTCTTACATACCCTTTAAATACTACCTCATAAAATTCGGAGATGATAAAATAAAAAACGGAACTGTGAAAGTCTACAGGGACGACCGTATCGCAAGCAACAATAATATAAATACATCGACTAATACGGTAGTAGAAACCAAAATAGACTCGCTGACAACCATAAACCAAACTTACACGGGTGATTTTGACCTGCTCGTTGCCGGCCAGGATTATACGATAGATTACGACAGGGGCATAGTGATCTTTAGAAATTCTCTGCCGTCAAACCATGTGGTCGCAGTAGATTATCAAAGGCAAGGAGATGGTTCTTTCTTGAGGGATGATGACGGAAGACTTAAGATAGTAAAGGACGAATCAAATACGAACGGCATTACAAGAGAATTAAAAACGTTTTATAATTTAGGAAATGTTAAAATAATCCGGGACGATAGCCGCGGTAACTTTATTCTTAAAGTGCAGGACTTAAACGGAGATATTCCTAAAGCGATAGAAGGCGGGAAAAAAGTACCTTTATATTCAACGGTTTCAAACTCCGATATAACAGTAGATTTTGAAAGCGGAGTCTTCTTCTTTGAACCTCCGGACCAAAAGCCTTTCCATAATGAATTGTATACGACAGCTAAACATCTATATAATATTTTTGTAGAGTACCGCTACCGGGTAAAGATAATAAGCCTCGGCAGGTTCGGGATCGTTCCCCAATCAGAGCGTATAACGATGGACGGCAAAGTCATAGTCAGGGATGCAGATTACTATATCGACTATGACGCCGGCATAGTTACCTTGTTCAATGAAGAAAAAATAAATGAAAGTACAGTTATAGAAATTTCGTATGATTACGCGCCGTTTGGAACTGCCGGCGGATCAACTTTAGTAGGGACAAGGTCTGAACTCTCCTTAACAAAGAACATTTTTGTCGGCGGTACATTCATTTATAATTTTGCGGCCAATACCGTAAAGCTGCCGGATATACGTACAACCCCTACGTCTTTAATGGTCTGGGAATCTGATTCAAGGATAAAGGACATTAAACTCCCCTTTACGCCCATGAAACTCTCTATAGGCGGGGAATATGCTCAAAGTAAGAATAATCCGAATACCATGGATAAAGCAGTAATCGAATCAATGGAAAGCATAAAACTTGAGGATTCTGTTTCATTATTTAACGAGTCCTGGAAACCCGGGAGTAACCCGGACGGATCAAAGTATTACTTAAATGACATAACCTGGGGCAGTGCTATGATATCAAAAAGGGATATTAACACGAGCCTTGACCAAAATAACCAGGAAAAGCAGCAAGTTCTTGTAATTGACTATTCCCTAGACCCGCTCCGTCAAACAGAACTGTCGATCGTACAACCGATATCCAATGTCGGTGTGGATTATTCTAAAAAGCTTTTTCTTGAGACCTGGATTCTGGGTGACGCAAAGGGCGAAGAATTGCTCATTTCATACGGATCTTTTAACGAAAGGGTTGATAGCGATGTAAATACTCTGCCAAAGACAGAAGATAAAAATCAAGATGGTACCCTTGGTACTGGAGAAGATATAGGATGGTTTTTTATAAATCCTGACGGGAAAAAGGAAACGGTAAATATAAAGGCAAAACTCGATACTGAAGACTTAGATGGCGACGGTGTCCTAAAGACTGCTGATACTATAGCTTCACCCGGGCCGTTTGGCCTGGGACAGGGAAAACAGTTGATAGATAATAACGGTGTAGCTTATTCAGCTGTTACCTGGTCAGGATGGAAATATTTTAAGGTACCGTTAAATATAACCAATTTTGATGACTGGAAAGGCATTAAGCAGGTAAGGATTACTTTGCGCAACAGTGGAGCTGGAACAAAAGCCGGGCATATAGAAATAGGGAACATATCCTTGATAAGCAACAGGTGGGAGATTTCAGGAAATACGGTTGCAGGCAGCACTATTGCTATATCTGCAATAAACAATGAAGAAAATCCGGACTATGCATCCTTAAGGACATACCCTGATTACCAGAGCCTTTATGATATGCAAAGCACCGATTCTCTTACAGCAAGGGAACAGGCCTTATCTGTAAGATACAACGTGTATAAAGCAACTACAGCCGAGCTCGGTACCAGGCTCCTATTCGGAAGAGCCTATGACCTGTCTAACTACAAATATTTTAAATTCTTTGTATACAATAAGAATGCCGACGGTGATACTATTTTTCTACAGGTAGGCAATGACACGAACTATTTCGAGTACTCTGTTCCGGTAAACTGGGCCGGGTGGAAATTAATAACTATCCAGCAAGCAGATATAAACGGTGATAATAAACCTGAGAAATGGCTTGCTGACGCAACACCCGGAGCAAAAACAAAAATCACCGGTAACCCAAATTTGCTTAACATAAGCCAGCTGAGGGTCGGGGTAAGAGCCAAGGGCCCTGACAAATCAGGTGAGGTTTGGTTCAATGAGATACATGTCAGCGAAGCGTGGAAAAAAGAAGGGAATGCCTGGCGTTTGAATACCGACCTTGACTGGCCTGGCTGGATATCTATGGGGGGGAAAAGAAAGTCAATAGATAGAAGTTTTCAAACTTTTTCTGCGGATGTTTATAACCGGGATTATCTGGAAGATTCGGGATATTTTAATCTTGTAAGAATCCCGTTTCTGCCTATCAATACAAACCTTACCAAAACAAGAACGATTACACCTGCGGTCGCTCAAAATCAGCCCGGGGACCTTGTATCTATACTTCAAGAAGGACGGGTAATAAGTTATACGGGTTCTGCTTCTGCCAATCCAAACCTTCAACTGTTCTTTTCACCGGTAACCAAATATATTCCTGTTATGCGAAAGCTCATTCCGACTATAGGGGGTTCATACTCCAGGTCTATAACCGATTCAAACCAGATAAAAAGGCTTGAGGACAAAGATACCTTAAGCGGGAATTTAAGTTATGAATTTCCTCTTAAATTCGATAATTTTATGCCCTTTAAAACCGGGCTTAACATTTTTCCGGGCAACATTTCCGGAAATTATAGTGTAACAAATTCTTTCTTTAAGGTCTATCCTTCGACAAGTATCACTGACAGTGATAGCTTTCTTAGCCTTGATACTTTAAACAAGTATCTGGAGATCTCTAATTATAGTACATTGGAAATAACCGAAGCCTGGAGGGCAAATGCGCCTTTCCAGTTCTGGAAAAACTTTACATTTTCTCCCAGCTACAGTTTGTCTAAGGTAAAGGCAAAAGATAAAGCCTTTGACTCTTCTCATGAACAATATCCAAAAGCTGCAAGCCAGAATGTAGCCGCGAGTTCAAGCTTAAGGATATTTTCCTGGCTCAATCCGGCATTTTCATATAATATTACTACCAATGAAAACTATAATTTATATTATAGTACGGTAAACCCGTTTAAAATAATTTATCCT
Source organism: Candidatus Liberimonas magnetica (assembly GCA_020523885.1). NCBI lineage: Bacteria > Pseudomonadati > Elusimicrobiota > Endomicrobiia > Endomicrobiales > Candidatus Liberimonas > Candidatus Liberimonas magnetica. The sequence continues at coordinate 349,868 of JAJAPY010000001.1, forward strand.
TCTCAAACAAAATATATAGACAGGAACAGTAATGCGGAAGTTAGCTGGAATTTTCAGGTTAAAGATGTGGTTAAGACAAAATATTTCGAGTCTTTGGGGTTTGCAGCTTCCTATAAGCAATTTGATAATGATATATATGAAAATGTTGAGAGTTCTTATAGCGTAATAGGGATCTTTGACAGCAAAAGATTATGGATACGCGAAAATCTGCTCAAACCTTTAAACCCGGGCAATACTACATTTTACAGAATAAAATCCATAACGAAAAGAGATGACAGACGGCTCTCCGGTAATTACAAACCGTTTGAGGCTTTTCCAATCACCGGCAGGTTTTCTCCGTTCAAAACCTTATCTACAAACTTTACGTACACGGACAGCCTTCAAAACACATACACTACGGGGACTCAACAAGATGTGTTGACTGTGCTTTGGCCGGACCTTAACATAGGGCTTAACAAATGGGAAAAGTTAGTCTGGCTTGAGAGATGGCTTGATGATTCAAGTTTAAACCTGCGCCACCAAAAAAAATATTCTACTACTTCAAGCGTTTCTCAAAACAATACCCTGACCTATGGAAGTGACATAAGGTTCCGTTTAAAGAAAAGACTCGAATTAAGTTTGGGAGGAAATTACTCTAACACTAAAGACGAAGACCTTACAAAAATAGTCCCTATAGTTACTAATAAGGGCGACAACACGTCCTTGTATACCCAGACAGGTTTTAATATAAAAGTCTGGCGTTTTACAGTAAGGTATGATTATGCCAAAAACTTTGGTGAAGACGGGGCAGGCAAGATAACCGCAGACCTGATAACTCATGCCGGTACAGTACAAACAAATGCAGATATGTCGTTTCCTCACGGCCTTCCGCTGCCGTTTACTAAGAGGACCCTGCCTTTAACTAACAGGCTGATATTTAGTTCAAATTTAAAATATATCAGCAAAATCTCCTCGATTAATATCGGAACAGACAATACAGACCAGTACAGCCTGAGCTCTACAGGTGATTATGAAATATCACAAAACTTCAGGGCAGCCTTAGGTTTTGGTTATAGCTACCTTATGAACAGGAGTGATTCCGACCAGAATTTTCATGCTCTTGAAGCCTCAGCTAAATTAACGATACAATTCTAAAAATTACATACAGTATAAATCCCAATAACAAATCGAATGAGTTAATTTGGGAATTTGACATTAGCTTGTTGGGATTTAACCTATGCCGTCTCTACAGCAACATATAATTAATTTATTTTTCCCGGTCACATGTATTCAATGCGGTTCGGATCTGGCAGCTGATGATAACCTGAGAGTCTGTTCGGATTGCTGGCGAAACATAAAACAAATAGGGGATATATATTGCCAAAAGTGCGGCTCCTATCTGCCCGATGGGGGGGCTTTGTGCTATACTTGCAAAAAAAACCCAAAATATTACTTTGAGTACCTGCGCGCTTACGGCATGTATGACGGTGTTTTAAGGGATTTAATACACAAGTTTAAATATAAGAACAGGGATTACCTTTCAAGGTTCCTAGGCAAACTTCTTAAAGACACGATACAAAAGCATAAAGAGCTCATAGATGTAGATTATATTATCCCAGTCCCGATGCACTGGTTTAAGAAATTATTAAGAGGTTATAATCAGACAGAACTTCTTGCATTGAATATCTCTAAGTATTATGGAAAGGCCGTATTAAATAATTCGCTTATAAGGACAAAATATACAAATTCACAGATAAAGCTGAAAAAAGAGGAAAGGATGGGAAACATAAAAGGCTGTTTTTCCGTTAAGTACAGAGAAACCCTTAAAAATAAAAGAGTTTTATTGGTTGATGATGTTTGCACGACGGGAGCCACAATAAATGAATGTTCTAAAGCCTTGAAAAAAGCAGGCGCAAGCAAAATTTATGCTGTAGCTGTAGCGCGGGATTAGTTTAGTTCAATGGGCGCAGGGAAAGTTGTAAAGAACTTACTAATTTTGTAAAATTCACTAATAAATTATGAATATAAAAAAAATAAAACTATTTATAAATATAGGGTTGTTATTGGGTGGCAGTATTTTCTTATGCTCTGGATGCAGTTCTCTTGAGAGGAGTTTGATCTCCGGGGATGACAACATAAGGCAGTCTGCTTTGGATAAATTAACCATTCTTGAGCCTTACCAAAAGGCTAAGCTTGTTAATCCTCTTTTACAAGACCTTGATAGCAGCTATTGGGAAGTAAGGGCAAGGGCTGCGGAGGCTTTAGGTTCGATCACGGATAAAAAAGTACTTGAGGCGCTAGTAAAAGCATTGAAAGATGACGATAAGGAAGTTAGGGTCAAGGCTGCGCAATCTCTGGGAAAATTAAGGGATCCCAATTCGATAGCTCCATTAATTGAAGCTACAAACGATAAAGAATATGATGTCAGAAAAAGTGCCGTGATAGCTTTGGGTATAATAGGGACATGCGCATCAGGAGATGAGGAAGTACTCGATGCACTTATAAAAATTTTGAAGGATGTTAATAATGATTTAAAAATAGATGCATTATGGTCAATTGTGTGTTTTGGCGAAAAGGCCATAGAGCCTCTTTTCGGGCTTCTAAAAGACGAAAACTTCTATATTAGATGGACAGTTGAAGCAGGCTTGGTGAATATAGGGGCAACAGCTGCAAAATATTTGGACGAAGTATTTCCAAACCAGGAATGGTTTGTAAAATGGCGGATAGTAAAAATGCTTGGTTTGATAAAAGGCAAGGAAAGCAATAAAGCCCTGGAATATTCACTAGGAAGTAATGAAGATGTAAAGTTCAAAGCTACCGAAGCTCTTGGGCTAAAAAACAACCCGGATATGGTTCAACCATTATTAAAATATCTTAAAGATAAGGATCCCAATATCAGGATGAGGGTAATCGAGTATCTTGGGTTTTCTGAAAATAAAAACGTTATAAAGGATATACTGCCTTTCATTAAAGATGGAGATAAAAATATCAAAGAAGAAGCTTTAGCATCTATTGATCTGCTGGGATATAAGCCGGACACGTTGGAAGATAAAATTACTTATTTTGTTTCAAAGAAGAAGTGGCCTGAGCTGAACGGTCTTGGAACCAAAACGGTTAAGAAGTTGATAGAAATGCTGTATAATACAACAAACGATGATATAAAAGCCATGTTCATTGAAGCACTCGGTGAAATGAAATACAGGGCCGTATTCAGGCCCGTTTTGTCGAATGCGCGCAGTGTAAATCCCAAGGTGCGCTTGGCAGTACTTGAAGCTTTGACGAAAATCCAGGATGTTGATATCATTGATGAAGTAATAAGTGCGTTACACGATGAAGATGAAGGTGTTGTAATAAAAGCTATACAAATTTTAGCAAAAAAGAAGGACCAAAGAGCGATCAAATCCTTAGTAAAAATACTTGCTTCCGAAAGCGTCAGGGTACGGGATGAGTTGATAACCGCACTTGTAAGTTTTGGCAAACCGGCTATAAATGCCGTTATTTCAAGATTGAGAGATAATAATAGTGCAAGAGATGCTGCTATCAAGATACTTGAAAATATGACTTTTATTGAAGCCAAGGCAGGCCTTGATAATTACTGGCATCAAAAGCAGGTCAAACTAAAAATAGAAAAAGAGAAATCAAGAAAAAAACCGAAAGTAAATAAAAAGGATGAATCGGAGGATAAACAAGGATCAGCCGTGACAAATGGTCAAAAAGATGATAATAATAAAGTACAGGAAAATCAAACGCAAAAAAGCAATGAAGATGAAAAAAAGACCGATGCGAAAAAAGGCGGCGAAAACAACAAATAGAATCAGAAAAAACAAATATTTTGACAAAAAGGTCAGATTTTAATAAAATATCCAACATGTCTATAGCTAAAGCAGGTTTTCCATTTATAATAATTCCATTGATAATAGGAGTAATTTTATTGTTCCTTGGGGGGGGCTGGAAATATCCCGGGGCATTCTTTATTTTGCTTTGTTTCTTTTGCTGTTATTTCTTTCGTGATCCTAAAAGGAACGTCCCACATGACGAAAAACTTGTAATTTCACCGGCAGACGGAAGGATAATGGAAATTATTAAAGAAGGTGACACCAATGTCATAAGGATATTCTTATCGGTATTTAATGTGCATTTACAGCGTTCTCCAGTATCAGGCAAAGTTGTGTCAATGGATTATAAGCCGGGTAAATTCCTTCCGGCCATGGATAAAGCAGCACACATGGAAAATGAGCAGAACATAATTAAAATAAGGAACGCAAACGGCGAGTATACAGTAAAACAGATAGCCGGGATACTTGCAAGAAGGGTCGTATCTTGGGTAAAAAAGAACGATGAACTAAAAATGGGCCAGCAAATAGGATTAATAAAATTCGGTTCTCAAGTCGATATATCCATACCTGTATCTGCACGGATTAAGGTCAAAGAAGGCGATAAAGTAACAGGCGGCGAAACTGTCCTATCAGAATTATAAATATTTTATCTAGAAACGGGAAAATAAATGTTACGAGGGATTTACATTTTACCAAGTTTAATAACTACAGGCAATCTTGCCGCAGGTTTTGTTTCAATGCTTTATTCAATAAATATGCAATTTACCCATGCTGCCTGGTGTATAATTATTGCCATAGGATTTGACATGCTTGACGGCCGTGTGGCAAGGCTGACGAAGTCTACAAGCCGTTTTGGCGTAGAACTTGATTCGTTAGCTGATCTGGTTTCTTTCGGTGTTGCTCCTTCGGTACTTATTTATCAGATGGTTTTACAGACTATGCATAAACCGGGGATAGCAATTGCGCTGTTTTTTGTTATTGCAAGCGCACTTCGTTTGGCAAAATTCAACGTAAAAGCGCAGGAAGGGGAAAGCTCAAGTGATTTTTCGGGACTGCCTACTCCTGCTGCTGCAGGGATCATTGCCTCTTTCGTTTTAAGTTATGAATTATTTGAACAAGGAGAGGAAATTACCGTTAGGACAATCCCGATCTTAATGAAAAGAATGCCGTTCTTTTTTAAGACTTTACCTTTGCTTATGATCCTGGTTTCATTTTTAATGATATCAAATGTGCCGTATTTTGGGTTTAAGAAATTCAGGTTTAACCGGCCAAAATCCCTTCAGTTTCTGATATTAATAGTTATAAGTATTTTATTGATAATCACTTATCCTCAAAATTCTATTTTTATTATATTTATGCTGTATTTCCTATCCGGGGTCTTCTTGTATATATTGAGATATTGGCGATTGCAAAGGTCTCTCAAACTATCTTTACGACTTAAAAAACCAGAAAGAGATACGTTAAAGAATGTTGATGAGTAAACAAGAACTTTGACGGCAGCAAACCTGAAAAATAATCTTGAAAATTCAAATGATTCCGCCTACCTCACCGGCAGGCTCGCTGAGGAGGCGAGGAGGACAAATTAAATGAAAAATAAAAAAATAATATTTTTTGACACTACGTTAAGGGACGGCGAACAATCGCCCGGTGCCAGTATGAACATTAAGGAGAAAATCGAGGTGGCACGCCAGCTGGAGCGGTTGGGGGTAGATATAATCGAAGCCGGTTTCCCGATCTCAAGCCCGGGAGATTTTGAATCAGTTAAGCTTGTTGCAAAAGAAATAAAAGGCCCCGCCATAGCGGGATTGTGCAGGGCAAACACTAAAGATATCAATACCTGCTGGAATGCAGTCAAATACTCAAAAAAACCCAGGATCCATATTTTCCTTTCAACTTCCGATTTACATATAAAACGCAAGCTTCAGAAGACTCGTGAAGAAGTATTTGATATGGCGGTAAATTCTGTGCGTTATGCAAAAAAATATTGCGAAGACATAGAGTTTTCTGCAGAAGATGCTTCGCGTTCGGATTTTGACTATTTGGAAAGTGTTGTAGAAGCAGTGATAGATGCCGGGGCAACGACACTGAATATTCCTGATACCGTGGGCTATGCTATGCCGGAAGAATTCGGGAGAATGATAAATAAACTGCATTCGCGCGTCAGAAATATAGATAAAACGGTTTTGAGCATACACTGTCATAATGACCTTGGCCTTGCAGTTGCAAACTCCCTTGCTGCTATCCTGAACGGAGCAAGGCAGATCGAGTGCACTATTAACGGAATTGGAGAAAGAGCCGGCAATGCTTCTCTTGAAGAAGTTGTGATGGCATTAAAAACCAGAAAGAAATATTTCGGGTATGATTACGGAATTAATACAAGAGAATTATATAAATCAAGCAGGCTGGTATCGATGCTGACGGGGATATTAGTACAGCCGAACAAAGCCGTTGTCGGTTCAAATGCCTTTGCTCATGAAGCGGGCATTCATCAGGATGGCGTGATCAAAGAGCGCCTGACTTATGAAATTATGCGACCTCAGGATGTTGGCGTGCCGTCAAGCAAGCTGGTCCTTGGCAAGCACTCCGGACGGCATGCCCTGCTAAAAAGGCTTAAAGAACTGGGCTACGGTTTGGGCGCAGCAGAACTTGAGAAGGTCTATGAAAAATTTAAAGTCCTGACTGATAAAAAGAAAGTCGTGTTTGATGACGATATAGCCGCACTTGTTGAAGAAGGGATCAGGCAGCTGCCGGAAACCTATGCCTTGAATTATTTAAATACATCAAGCGGCACTGGTATAATCCCTACAGCTACTATAAGGATAGGAAAGATCGATAAGTTAAATAAAGGCAAAAGGATTATTATTCAGGAAGCTGCCTGCGGCGACGGGCCTGTAGATGCGGCCTATAAAGCCATAGACAAGATAGTTTCAATAAAGCCGAAGCTGATCGATTACTCTCTCAGAGCTATCTCCAGCGGAAAGGATGCACAGGGCGAGGTCAGCGTAAAGGTAGAATATAAAGACATAAGCTATTCAGGTCGCGGTACTTCAACAGATATAATTGAAGCAAGCGCGAAAGCTTATCTTAAGGCTATAAATAAAATAATGTCATCCACAAAAATCAATAGCATATGATAAATCTACATTTACCTAAAAGAGGATTAATATGAGTCAGACTATAGTTGAAAAGATATTAGCAAGGCATTGCGGTAAAAAAGAGGTTTTCCCAGGGGAGTTCATTGAACCTAATGTCGATGTTGCTCTGGGAAACGATGTAACCTCTCCGTTAGCGATAAAAGAGTTCAGAAAAGCCGGAGCCTCTGAAGTCTTTGATAAGGGAAAAGTAGTCCTTGTTATGGACCACTTTACTCCGAACAAAGATATTAAAAGTGCAGATCAGGTTAAATTCATAAGGGAGTTTGCAAAAGAACAAAACCTTAAGAATTATTTCGAAGGCGGGAACTGCGGAGTAGAGCATGCACTTTTGCCTGAAAAAGGCATAGTTCTGCCGGGTGATTTGGTTATCGGAGCTGATTCCCACACCTGCACTTACGGTGCACTTGGCGCTTTTGCCACAGGAGTTGGCTCGACGGACCTGGCAGCAGCAATGATAACCGGCAGGATATGGCTTAAGGTCCCATCCACAATAAAGTTTGTTTTTAACGGGAAACTGAATAAATGGGCCGGAGGAAAAGATCTTATCTTATTTGCTATAGGGATGATCGGTGTTGACGGCGCTCTTTATCAGGCAATGGAATTTACCGGCCCTGTTATCGAAAAATTGCCGATGTCCGACCGGTTTTCGATGTCGAATATGGCGATAGAAGCCGGGGCAAAATGCGGGCTTATAGCACCTGATAAGATAACTGTAGATTATGTCAGGGGCAGGGCAAAAAGAAAGTATAATATTTATAAAAGCGATCCTGACGCAAAGTATGCTAAAGTAATTGAGATCGATTGTTCAAAGATCGACCTGCAGGTTTCTCTGCCGTTTTTGCCTTCAAATGCCAAATCGGTTCATGCTCTGGACAAGATATATATAAATCAGGTTGTAATAGGCTCATGTACTAACGGCCGTATTGAAGATTTCAGGATAGCAGCAAAGATATTAAAAGGAAAAAAAGTAGACCTGGATGTGCGGTTATTGATCATCCCTGCTACGCCAAAGGTTTACGATCAAATACTTGAAGAGGGCTTGATAAAGCTTTTTAGAAATTCCGGCGCGATAATATCACCGCCTACCTGCGGGCCCTGCCTTGGCGGGCATATGGGTATTCTTGCCGAAGGCGAGAGGTGCGTCGCAACTACGAACCGTAATTTTGTAGGGCGTATGGGCCATCCAAAGTCTGAAGTTTATCTTGCAGGCCCGGCCGTTGCGGCAGCGAGTGCTATAAAAGGGTACATCGTTTCACCTGATAAAATATAAGGATAATAAAATGAAAATGATATTAAAAGGAAAGGCTCATAAATATGGGTCAAATGTCAATACGGATGAAATAATACCGGCCCGTTATTTAAATACTTCAGATGCAGATGAACTTGCAAAACATTGCATGGAAGATATTGATAAAGATTTCATGAAGAAAATGAATAAAGGCGATTTTATAGTGGCTGCCGATAACTTCGGCTGCGGCTCGTCCCGCGAGCATGCGCCGCTGGCAATAAAACAGGCCGGGATTTCTGCCGTAGTAGCAAAATCTTTTGCAAGGATATTTTTCAGGAACTCCATTAATATAGGCTTCCCTATCTTAGAATCGGCAGAAGCTGTTGATAATATACAAACCGGCGATGAATTGGAAGCCGACCTAGTTAGCGGAGAGATCAAGAATATAACAAGGAATCAAGTATATCATGCCCAGCCTTTTCCTGAATTTATGCAGGAGATAATCCAAAGAGGAGGCCTACTAGAGTGTATAAAGACTCAGATCCAGAAGATCAGGAACAAATGAAATCAGAGGCAAAGGAAAGGCGAAAGACTCAAAGGATAGAAGTTAAAAACATACCTGTGGAGATTTTCGATGCAGACGGCCTTACTATTTTAGGTGTCGGGCAAATCGCTAACCTTGGAATCAATTGTGCGGGGCTTTATAGCACGATAAATTTTGCAGTGAACACTAATTTTGCCATTCGTTTTATTTTAGAAGGCAGGTATGTGCTCAATATATATGCTACTGTTGCCCGGGTCGTTGAAAAAGAACGGAAAAAATATTACGGGATAAGATTTAATAAGGTAGATTTTTTGCAGGAAGAGAATCTCAAAGAGTTCCTCGAAAAAAAATTGCTGGAAAATAAAACAAGTTAGATATTTGTTTTACGAATAATTAGAAGGGAGTACTTAAATGAATATGAATAAAAAGAGTTACAGAATAGGTGTATTAGGAGGAGATGGTACCGGACCTGAAGTTATAAGAGAAGGTATTAAGGTTATAGAAGCGCTCTCAAAGAAAGATAGTTTTAAGATAGATTGGGTTTATTATGACCTGGGCGGCGAGAGGTTCAAGAAGACAGGAGAGATACTGCCTGACACTGTGCTTTCAGAGTTGAAAAAGCTGGATGCGATATACCTTGGAGCGATAGGCCATCCTGACGTAAGACCTGGTATCCTTGAGAAAGGGCTCCTTTTAAGGCTTCGTTTTGAGCTTGACCAATACATAAATTTAAGGCCTGTAAAACTTTATCCGAACGTTGAGTCTCCCCTAAAAGATAAAAAGGCGGAAGATATTGATTTTGTCGTAGTGCGTGAAAATACAGAAGGGCTGTACACAGGTTCAGGCGGTTTCTTAAGGAAAGGGACACTGAACGAAGTGGCTATCCAAGAATCTATTAACACTCGTTTTGGTATTGAACGCTGCCTGCGCTATGCGTTTGAATATACAAAGAACAGGAATAAAAACAATAAATTAACTCTTTGCGGAAAAACAAACGTGCTTACTTTTGCTTTTGACCTGTGGGAACGGGCATTTTATGAAGTAGCAAAAGAATACCCTGATATTAAGACAGATTATGCCCATGTAGATGCGACGTGCATGTGGATGGTGAAAAACCCGGAATGGTTTGATGTCATTGTGACCGACAACATGTTCGGAGATATAATTACCGACCTTGCTGCAATGATCCAGGGCGGCATGGGGATAGCTGCAGGTGGAAATATCAATCCAAAAGGCGTATCCATGTTTGAACCTATAGGTGGTTCAGCACCTAAATATACGGGAAAAAATGTCATTAATCCTTTAGCTGCTATTTGTGCCGGAGGGATGATGCTCGAAGTCCTCGGTTTAAAAGAATCCGGAAAAAGAATCGAAGGTGCTGTCATAAACGCATTATCTAGCGGCAAGATAAAGAGCTTATCAGCAGGGAAAATGGGTTTATCCACTACCCAAGTAGGCGATTTGATTGCAAATAGCTTATAAAAAATGTAAAGGAAAGGAACAGAAAATCATGGATAAAAAGTATAAAGTTGCAGTTGTAGGAGCGACAGGCGTGGTCGGGCAGGAAATGATCAAGATGTTAGAAGCGAGGAATTTTCCCGTTGATACGCTAAGGCTGCTTGCATCAAAAAAATCTGCAGGGAAGAAACTAAAATTCCGTGGGAAAGATATAGAGGTTAAGGAACTTTCTAAGGAAACTTCCAAGGGTTTAGATATAGCGCTTTTCAGTGCAGGAGGGGCCGTATCAAAGGAATTTGCCCCTGTTTTTGCCGAAGAGAATTGTTTTGTAATTGACAATTCAAGTGCCTGGCGCATGGAACCCGGCATCCCGTTGGTAGTCCCTGAAGTAAATTCTGATGTTCTTAGTACCGGCAAAAAAATAATAGCAAATCCTAATTGTTCGACCATCCAGATGGTGGTTGTTCTTAAGCCTATACATGATGCTGTAAAAATAAAGAGGGTGATAGTTTCTACCTATCAGGCTGTTTCAGGTGCTGGAAGGAACGGCATAGTAGATCTTGAGGAGCAGGCTATCGCCTGGTCAAGGAAAGAAGCGATGCCTGCATTTAAAAAATTTCCTTATCAGATCGCTTTTAACGTAATCCCTCAAATAGATGTTTTCACAGAGAATGGTTATACAAAGGAAGAGATGAAAATGGTAAATGAAACAAAGAAAATAATGGGTGACAGCTCAATTAATGTTTCAGCTACCTGTGTAAGGGTACCGGTTTTTCGCGCACATTCAGAGTCTGTATGGATAGAGACAGATAAGAAAATAACTCCGCAACAAGCGACTGAGCTACTTTTAAAAGCTCCCGGAGTAGAAGTGATAGATGATCCTAAAAATAATAAATACCCTATGCCTATTGATGCGGCACATAAACAAGTAACTTTTGTAGGCAGGCTTAGGGAAGATATTTCGGCAAAAAATGGGTTGACTTTTTGGGTCGTTTCTGATAATCTATTAAAAGGAGCAGCACTAAACGCCGTAGAGATAGCAGAAGCGCTTGTTTTTAAAGGAATAGTATGAAAAAACTTATAATCAATGCTGACGATTTCGGATACAGAGAAAACGTGAACAAAGGTGTGATTTACGCGCATAAAAACGGGCTTGTTACCAGTGCTTCTCTTTTTGTTGATAAGGAAAGCACGCCTGAAGCAGTGAGGCTTGCGAAAGAAAACTCCGCGCTCGGGCTTGGGCTTCATGTTGACCTCGATAAATATTTTGAAATAGACCACACTCTGGGACAGATAGTTAAGATGTATGATCAGAACCAGGATATAAATGAATTGAAAAGCGAGGTAAGAAGACAGCTTGATAAATTTTATTCGTTTGGTTTCCAAGCTGACCATATCGACAGCCATCATCACGCACACCTGCACCCTAAGGTTTTTACCGTTGTCTGTGAACTGGCAAAGGAATTTAAAATACCGGTTGTCAGAATTTTTGAGAAGTTCTATTTAAACAGGCAGGATTTTGAAAACTCGTCTAATATCTGCAAGGATAACGGATTAAAAACAGTGGACCATTTTATAGAAGGGTGGTATTGGGGAAACATTGATGAAAATTATGTTTTAGCAGAGCTTATGACCCATCCCGGCTATGGCGAAATCTGGCGCGAAGCGGAGCTTGCAAATTGCTGCCAGCCAAAACTGAAAGATTATTTGATTGCACAAAAAATAGAATTGGTAAGATTTTCAGATATGGTTAATGGTTGAATTTAAATATAATTATATTCTGTTCTTTGAATTTGACGGCACTAATTTCCTGGGCTGGCAGAAACAGCTGGAGGGAAGGACAGTTTTTACAGAAATAGAAAAGGCAGCTAAAAAGATATTGGGGGATATAAAGCTTATAGGGTCAAGCAGGACTGACAGCGGAGTTCATGCGTTAGCCTACGCAGCAAATATCCTTGCAAATAAGAATTATGACCTTTCTATGCTCAAGGCATCCTTAAATGCCACTCTTCCGGAAGACATAGCAATAAATAAAATTGGAAAAGCAGGGCTTGATTTTAACGCCAGGTTCGATGCAAAGCATAAAGTGTATGAATATAGGATATGGAACAGCCCTGACAAAAATATCTGGACCAAAAATCATTCCTGGCATATCAAAAAAAAGCTGGACAAGAAGAAGATAAAAGAAGCATTTAAATATTTTTCAGGGAAACACGACTTTAATGCTTTTTGCGGGTCAAAATCATCTTCAACGAACAAATGGGTTAATTTAGAGAATATAAGCATTAAATCCAAAAATAAGCATATAGTTTTGAATTTTAAAGCCGACAGGTTCTTAAATCATATGGTACGAAATATTGTCGGGACGCTGGTAGATGTCGGTATGGGGAAAATCGAACCGGAAAATATACAGGTAATGCTTAAAAGAGGGAGAAGGACAACGATAGGCCCGTCAGCACCCGGTAAAGGCCTCTATTTAAAAGAAGTTATATTTTAATAATGCCAGAATAATTGAAAAGGCAGGGATCTTATGAGTAAAAAAAACAAACAAAACGTAAATTCAAACTCTGCTATGGAGACTAAAATACATGGAATTTCTAAAATGGGGAAAAAGATTATTTTTTCCGGTATATTGATCGTTATAGCCGGGTTTTATATACTTACAAAGACAGACTCTTACGGACAAAACTGGGCATCAAAGCTATCTCCTTTTCTTATACTGGGCGGTTATACTATTATCGGTGTAGGCATAATCTATCCTGACAAAAAGCAAGAAGACCCTTCCTGAAAAGCTGCATATGAAAACCTTTAAGATAGGTGTTATTTCTGATACACATTACCCGTCTTTTAAATCAAAACCACCCTTTGAAAAAATACGAGAACATTTTTCAGGTTCGGACATCATTATTCATGCGGGAGACCTCGTATCTTTAAATGTTATAGATATGCTGGAAAATATTTCAAAAGTTGAAGCCGTTTGCGGAAACATGGATTTACCTGAGGTAATAGCTAAATTACCTAAAACAAAAATACTTAATCTAAACGGTGTCTCCATAGGTATTATACATGGTTTTGGCCCCCCCTTTGGTTTTCCAAAAAAGTTGTTACCTTTCTTTAAAGAAAAAATAAACATATTGATTTTTGGACATACTCACAAAGCTTTTAATAAAGTTGTAAATGGTATTCTTTGTTTTAACCCAGGTTCACCGGCCATGAATATTTTCAACGATCAGCCAACCTTAGGGCTTATCACTTTTTCAAGTATTGATGATATAAAAGCAAAAGTACTATTCCTATAAAATTGTCATTCCCAAGTATTAAAAACCTCATAAATTTACACCCATTCCAATTTCATCGTCGATAAAACATCAAATATTCGATTTTAGGCCCATAAAAATATCAAGCAATGGTTTTATACCCTTAAAAAACATAAGGTTATATGGTTTTTTCGATTTTTTCCAAAAATAATTTCCTTAAGTGTTTTTTTGCCTTTGATAGAATTTATAGAATGTATTATTACTAATGATTTTTAAAGAATCAAGATTAGATGATATAGTAGTATTTCTAAAAATAAAGCATTTTTGGCAAAAAAACTTGCGAGGGTTAAAATTTAAGTATTTTAATACAGGAAACCATACTTTTATGGTATTTTTTGGTAAAGGCAATGAAAAAAAGATTTATCGGATAGTTTATTAATAGTAAACCCGATTTAAGCAAAAGAACCTAAAAAAAGTCAAATTTTAAAATAAATTGAAAAAAGTCGAAATAAAAGCTATCAAAATAGAGTGCTATAATTAAAAAGTTAAATTAGAATATTATATACAGTGCAAGAATAATAGATTATAGCACAATAACATAGTATAGTTAAAGCAATACATTAACATAACAAAAACGGTACAATACATATATAACAAAACATAATATAACTTATCGGAACATTCATCAATAGCTATTATTAGCAGTTTAATAAGTATTTAAGAAAAAACATTATAGTTTCTTGATATTATATAGAAGATGATTTTTCAAGGTTTTTACAATAATTATATTATATTTCCATATAAGAATAGTAATATAAGAATACAAATATATGAATAAGATAGAAAGCTATATTGAAAATAATCATAGGAAAATAAATAGCTCACAGGGTATTGACTATTTTTTTTAAAAAGGATAAAATATAATCATGCAAATACTAGTAATGCCATTAATTATGTTAATAATAGTAGGTTCGAATTTAGTAGCACCAAAGCATCTTTCTGAAAATACAAAACCATCAGATATAGAAGTATATAGTGCTAGCAATACAAATTTTGACTATATAGAAATATGTGAAATAGAAGTAAATGATGGTTCTGATATAACGAATATGAGAAAAGCGAAAGAGAAGGCAAGAGAAGTTGGCGCAGATGCTATTATAATAAAAAAGAATATTTCAAAAGGTATTAACAAAAGTGTAAAGTATAGTATTTCTTCAGCTCAAGACTCTGGATTGAAAGCAATAGCTATAAAATATAATTAGAAAGATAATAAAAAGCAGGAAAGTTTTGGAAAAGTTGTTGAGCTGTAATGATCTAAATTAGAATTAATTTATTGAGTAAAAGGAACATCCAATAGTAAATGTAATTTAAGTACCCCCCCCCCGAATTAAAGCCTCTTAAAAATGGTTCTATTCTATTTTTGCTCCGCAGGAATTCCTGATAATAAGCTCGCCAATAAGCTCAAATTGGTATAATGTGTTGGCTTTAGATTCATAATTCTTCAGTAAGAACTTTGTTGCCAAGAAAGAAAAATTATGAAAGGGTTGCCTATAGGTTGTTAAAGGGATGTGATAAGTTGCTGAAAAGTCAAAATCGTCAAAACCAACCACAGCCATTCCATGAGGAACACTTATACCCATATCAGCAAGGGCCCTTATTGCGCCAACAGCCATAAGGTCATTTGAAGCGAATATAGCGCTAAAATCAGGTTTTATATTTTTGCTAAGCAGGTTTTTTACCCTTTCATAAGTTAAAGAAATACTAAAATCGCAGTTCATTACAAGTTCAGGGTTAAATTTGATATTATGCAGGGATAAGACTTCCTTAAAGCTTTCCAACCTGTCAATAGCATTTTGGCTTTCTAAAAATCCGTTTATAAAGAATATCTTTTTATGGCCAAGACTTATAAGGTGTTCAGTAACAACCTTTACCCCGTGCTTGCTATTAGAATCTACCCAGCTCAGGCTGTCTGACCGGCAGTTTACCAGGATAGACGGTATCTTCTTTGTTATAAGGGTTTGAATTGACGGACAGTTAACGTGGGGTGAGATATTAATGACTCCGACGTTTTTAATGTCATTTTTATCCAGGTTATCAAGGAAATTGCTGGTTTGCTGGTACATCATAACTTCATAATCTGTATTTTCAAGGGCTGTATCAATCCCATATTTTATTTTTTGAAAATAAAATGATTCAATAAAATGTGCCTCTGGCCTGGTTAAGATTATGATTTTTTTTCTTGGACGCATCAATGCCTCCTGATATTAAAACTAATACAATTATATAATAAAATATTAAAAGCTAAGTTGCCCAGGTCTTAAGCGAGATATTCTCCGACGGCTTTGGCATAATAATTGAACTTTGATACGGCCATCTTTCTATCTCTGACCCATTTTTCAGGATTACAACATTGAACTCTATAGTGTTATTATCTTGGCTAAGCTTTAAGTTTTCTATAGGCACGGCTAGTTCAATGATCTTTTTTGCTTTTGCCGTAGATAAGTCCTCTTTACCTAATGGAGTAGTAATATAAAATTCTTTAATGTTACCATCAGCTGTAAAGGAAAGCACAGTCTCCGTTTTTTCAGGAATAAAAAATATTATCTTGAAGCTCAAATTCTCGATAACTGCAAGAATTGGAGCATGGAAGTCAAGCCTTAAATAAATATTTTTAAGATCAAAACCATAATAAAGTTCTTTCAAGAGTGTTTCAACCTGGTGCATCGAACCGCCGCTATGCCCGACTTGGTAGTAGCCGGCAGAATGCCACTCAAAATAATTTGTAACTTTACCATCGATCGTGGGGCTTATAAGATCTATAGGTTCTAATGTCGGTGTTTTACGCGCTATGCCCTTTATTGATTTGAATAAGTAATCCGGTGCTTTAAGTTTTAAGAGTTCGTATACGTTTATCAGGTACTGCCTGAAAAGGTAGTCAAAGATCTCGTCATTTCCCGAAGAATGGTCGTCCCCGTACCACCAGTTCCAATCAGAGCCTTCTGCAATATAGATATTTTCCCAGGCTGACAATACTTCTTTTGAGTTTTCTTTTTCAGGATTATTTAAAACATAATCTGTCAAGAACAGCCTGGTTTCGTTTAAATAATCCCAGGCCGTATTATCTTCAGGATGGCCTATCCAAATATCATAATTAGCGTTGATCCATGAGCCGGGCCAAAGCCTTTTTAGTTTTTCAGTTGGTGGGTTCTCCTGGATATATTGGCTGATAGTTACTGTTTCAATTAAAGGGTCATCTGAAATAGTTTGGTACAGGCAGCGCAGGAAGTCCCAGCCGTCATTACTGTAATACTCCCAGCAGTTTTCCCCATCAAGTATAACTGAAATCAAATTATTTTCTACGGAATTTTCCAGAGACATGCGTATAGAGTGGACCTTGTTTATAAAATCCTTTACTGCGAATTTGGGGTCCCATTTGCTGTAAATAAAACCTATCGCATCAGAAAGCGCATGGTCCCTGAAAACTATATTTAGGTCGCTGTTGAAAATATCAATTTTATAAGGCCTGAAAAGTTTATTTCGTCCGCCATTTTCTGTCAGGCTGTGGAATAAGATTTCCTCGTCAGTAGCTATCCATTTTATTTCGGCTTCAGTAAGCAGAGGGATCAAGTCTTCGGATACCGAACCTTCAGAAGGCCACATGCCTTTCGGAGGGTTCCCGAACTTCTCCTTGTAATAATTTACAGCTTTTTGAATCTGTACCTGTGCATCTTTCCTGTGTTGGAACCTGTTTTTAGGAAGTGCTGTGTTAGAGTTTGATATCCGGGCATTATTAGTGTCAAGCAGTAGAGGCAATATCGGATGGTAAAAAGGAGTCACCGATACTTCAATTTGTCCTTTGTCCTGCAATTCTTTATATTTATTGATTATAAGCCCGCAAATTGACAGCTGTTTATCGATGAGTGCCTTTTTATCTTCTTCCGTGAAGTTTTCGCCTTTTTTATACAAAGATGACACTAACTCATCATTTTCTCTCCAATACGGATCCATCCATGAAAGATTGAACCAAACCTGGAGGTCGAGCATATCCTGTATCCTAAAATAACTCTGGATCCTTTTTAGATCATCGATTGAAATATGTTTCCCTCTTTTTTCAAGAAGGTTTTTATATCTGGGATAAGGGAAAATCATCGTTTCCCAGTTGGCCATGAAAAAATTATGCAGGATAAATACTTTTTCATCTAAACTTAATTCTGCAGCTTTTTTTAAGGTCATATCCATGTATTTGTCACGGGCAATGCCTTTTGCATATTCATCGAGCTGGATCATAAGGGAAGGAACCAGGTTAAAATTTGCCCTGATTTTTGGAAATTCATCAAGTATGGCAGCGGTATCGAAGTAATCTTTACAGGCATGCAACCTGACCCAGGGCAGTTCGTATATTCCTGTAGAAGGGTTTTTATATATTGGCTGGTGGTTGTGCCATAAAAAAGCAAGATATATCTTTTTCAAATTTATTCCTCGAAGCGTCTGTTTTACGATTAAAATTTAGCGAGCATCTCAAGATTATAGAATGTGGCAGGGTCTCTTTTCGACCAGTAATATCCCTGAATAGCCGGAGGTGTATAGCGGGAATAGGAGAACTGGGTTGCTAAGTATTTTGAAAATACATACTGGGCACTTAGATCAAGTTCTATTCCTAAGGTGAATTCAGCGCCGAATATCCTTTCAAATCCGGAAGCAACAGGAGCGCCGTTAGGTCCCTGGGATGCGGAGTACAGGAAATAATTTACTCCGAATGTCCACCCATACCACGGTGACAACTCAGATCCAACACCTAAAGTGTCGATCCCTGAATAACTGCTCGGTATCTCAAAAAACGCATCAAAAGGAGATGCAGCAAAGAGCTTTCCGTAACCTACTCTTTCAAGCCCGTCATATCTTTTAGTCAGGTCGGGTGAGAATAAGCCATCCGTATTACCTGATACATCGCTATTGCCGCTGTTAATAGCCAGCAGGGCATGAGCTGCTACCTTGCCCAATTTTGTTCTTTCTCCGATCAGTTCCCCTCTTGCAACATAGCCAAAACCGTCAAAAGTTATATTTGTTCCGTTAATTTCTGAAACCTGGCCGGCTTGCTTTACATATTCTAACTGATAATTCATGAATCTTTCCTGTCTTCCCAGGCGCAAGCTTATAAAATTCTTAATAATTGAACTAGTCCTGTTTTGGTTATAAAATGACCCTGAATGATCTACGTCCTGAAAATATCCAAGTTCTAATAAATTCTTTTTCAAAGTTATACTGCCTACTCCGCCGTACAAATCTCTGTCTGAGGTGGGCCTTAGGTTATCTGTAACTTTAGCTGTAAAAACATCAAGTTTTAAGGGCCATGGTTTTTCATATCTTGCAGTAATACGGAAAGCAAAATATCCTAAGCCATTATCTGAAAGAACAAGCCCGTCTCCAAACTCAAGGCTTTGTTTTCCTATGGTCAGCTCTACAGGCATATCTGCTAAATCTTTTACCTTAAAATATACATTTTCAATGAAAGGCACAAAATTGGCATTTTGATAAGGGAAAGTCGTTTTTAAAACAGAAAATACTGTTTTTGTGCTTCCGGCAACACCCAGCGCAGTTATTTTAGTTCCTATCTCAATATTTGTCGAAAAATTACCTTTTATCGATAATTGCATCCTTTGGCTGTAATAACTTATTGAATCATTGATTGAATTGTCAAAACGGTTATTTTGGTAGCTGATCCCGCGGATACGATAGTTTGTGTCAATGTCCAATTTGTCAGCATGAAGAAAAACAGGAAATAGTATAACAGACAGTAAGGCAAGATAAAGCTTTTTTAAAATTAAATTTTTCATATAAGTCCTTGTTAATCTGTGTAAATCGACAAGTTCCCCAAGGGATTAACTTGTTATTTTTTGAATTGTGGGCTTTGGTTGATTATGTCTATTCTTTCCTGCGCTCGTTGAGCCCAGGGTGATGTAGGGTATAATGCCACCAGTTTTTCATATGATGCTTTTGCTTCCATCAAAGAATTTGTAAGCTCATAGACCCTTGCAAGGGATTCGTATATTTTGGGAGCAAAAAAATGTTCCGGGAATTTGTTCAGGAACTGGTTATAGGTTTCTATAGCCTCTTTATATTTTTGTGCGTTTTCTTGTATCGCCCCGAGTTCTGCCAATGATAAAGGTATTATAGGTTTTGGTTTTGCACTATCTATGTTGGGTTTTATAAAATCCTCTGCCTTTTGAAAATCCATCTGGTCCATATAATAACCGGCCAAGTTCATCCTGGCATGGGATGAGATATCTGATTTAGGGTAAGACCTTATTAATTCATCAAGCATAGGGACAGCTTTCTGGGAATCGCCCTGATAAAATAGGCTTTGAGCGATGGATAGTTTGTCCACCGCACCTAATTTTAATGTGTGAAGACGTACAAGAAAAAATGATGTAAATATTATTATACCCGCAAGTATGCCTAACACATTTAAAAACAGGGTGCGGTTGTTTTTTATCCAGAAAATAATTTTTAATACTAATTCATTTAGCTCGTCTTTTTTTATTTGCTGCCGGGTTGTGTCAGCCATATTTTATGCTCCAAATATCCCGTTAGAACCGGGGTTTATAAAATTTTAGATATTAATTTATTTGCTGTATTTTGCATTATTTCAAAATCTGATTTTTTTAAACCGCTCATCTTTAGGATTTTCTTTATCTTTTCTTCGGTTAGCAGGTCTTCAGGGGTATGGGTGTCAGTGTTCAAAACGAGGCTTGCATTGTATTTCTTCGCCAGTTTTGCAACGTGCCGGTTGGTTTTGTTATGTCCGTTTCTGGAGGTAATTTCCAGTAAAACGTTCCTGGCTTTTGCAAGTTTTACATCGTCTGCACTGATGTAACCCGGATGTGCTATTATATCTGCGCCTGAAAGTATCCCGGCCTTATTTGTTCCAGGAGGGACAGGTTCGACAGGTGATTGGCCGTGAATTACAACTATTTTTGCTCCGAGCCTACGGGCTTTTTTTACAACAGATTTAATGAGTTTAACAGGTACATATGTCAATTCAATACCGGGTATTACTTTAATGCCATAATATTTACCGGTTACTCTGGAAACTTTTACAATGCGGGGTATAATAAAATCTATCGTTGATATATCTCCGTGATCTGTCAAGGCTATGGCGCTATAACCTTTCGCTTTTGCACGGTATATAAGTTCTGAAGGTAATAATACTCCATCGGAAAATAATGTATGTGAATGTAAATCTATCATCTAGGTCCTTTAGTGAATAAAAAACTGTTAATATCCTGCTGAAATAATTACCCCGGAGAGGACTTGAACCTCCAACCTTGTCCTTAGGACGGACCTGCTCTATCCAGTTGAGCTACCAGGGCATTTACTAAATTGAGATGGTTGAAAAAACCCCTTTTATGTCATTCCTGCGAAAGCAGGAATCTATAGTTTTCGTCAATAATAGATTCCCGATAACAGCACTCGGGAATGACAAAAAGGCAAAAAACAGAGTTTTTCAATTAACTCAAATTTAAAAATTCACGATTGAAATCAGTATCCGGTTTTAACCGGGACAAAATGAAAAATTAAAACTAAAATATAAAGATATCCTATTAATATTGTATCAAAGTCAGTATGTCGTAATCCTTTAACTTATCCCTGCCTTTCAAGAACGATAATTCGATAAGGAATGCAAGCCCGACTATTTTTCCGCTTAATTTTTTTACAAGGTCAATAGTTGCACTTATAGTCCCGCCTGTAGCGAGCAGGTCGTCTATAATCAAGACTTTTTCATCAGGCATGAGCGCATCTTCGTGCATTTCAAGGGTGTCCGTCCCGTATTCCAATTGATAGGTCGAAGCGAGGGTTTTAAAAGGCAGTTTGCCTTTTTTTCTGACAGGCACAAACCCTGCTTTTAGTTTGTATGCAAGAGTGGCTCCGAAGATAAATCCCCGGGACTCTATAGCCACAACTTTTTGTATGCCTTTAGTTTGATAATATGAAGCGAACTGGTCAATCACGTAATGAAATAATTTACCCTGGTTAAGAAGGGTCGTAATGTCTTTAAACAGAATTCCTTTTTTTGGAAAATCAGGGATATCCCGTATAGAATTTTTCAGGTCTAAGATTTTTTTTTGCATTTAATGCCCTCTCTTATTAAGCTGTTTTTGCATCAAATTCTATTAGTTTCATCCTTAAAGCGATCGATTTAAGCCTTCGGATGGCCCGTTCTTCAAGTTGTCTAACTCTTTCTCTTGATATCTTAAGCAAACTCCCTACTTTTTCAAGGGAATAAGGTTGTTTGTTATTAAGCCCGAAACGCAATTCAACTATTTTCCTTTCCCTTAACGACAGATGGGCAAGAGCCTGGTCTATTTCTGAGTTTGTCCTTAACAACTCCGCTATAGATTCTGGGGAAGAACTTTTTTTATCTGAGATTATATCTCGAATAAATAGATTTCCTTCATCATCTATGGGTGTTTCAAGCGAACTGGTACCTTGAGTTATCTTTGATGCTTTAAGGATATTATCTATCTGGTTAGGTGAAAGATCCAGCCTTTTTGCCATTTCAGACAACGTAGGATTACGTCCGAATTGCTCCTGCAATGAATCCCAGTTCTTAAGCCATTTGTGAAGAGCATCCCAGACATGCGGAGGTATCCTTATCACTTTGCTTTGTTCTTCGACTGCCCGCCTGATTGCCTGGTCTATCCAATAAGTCGCATAGGTTGAAAAATGGATCCTTTTTCTTGGGTCAAATTTTTCAACCGCTCTCATAAGCCCCATATTCCCTTCTTCTATCAGGTCAAGGAAATCTATTCCGCCTCTATAATATTTCTTTGCCATAGGGATTACAAGCCTTAAATTCATTTCTACCAGTCTTTTTTGAGATTTTTTATCGCCCTTTCTGGCTTTTTTCCATAATTCTCTTACTTGTTCGTGTGAAAGTGCAGGGATATCTTTTATTTCTTTAAAATAAAGCTGAACAAGATTGAATTTGTCCATAAGGTCTCCAAAATGAGATTTTTCACATGCAACTTGAAAACCCCTCCCGCAAAGCGGGATCGGGGAATGAATGTATTAATGATATCGCAGTAGGCCGCGTTATTAAAGAAGCCTCCATCTTCAGTAGGAGGAGCGTCACTAAAATCTTATTTCAAAATCACGATAACTGTTCTCATTCTGCAGCCACTGGGTTTCTATTTCAGTGACCTGTGCCCATTTATGCCCATAATTCAAAGATTTCAAAAATTCATCCAACGTTTTTCGTTCACCTTCTGCTTCCAGTTCCACATCTCCATTTGATAGGTTTCTAACCCAACCGGTAAGGTTTAAATTATTAGCGGTCTTTTGTACAAACCAGCGGTATCCTATGCCCTGAACACTTCCTTTAACAATTGCGTGTACTCTTGTTATATTTGATATTTTTGACATCTTATTAGCACATCGGGGGTGGCGGATTTGAACCGCCGACCTCTCGGTCCCGAACCGAGCGCTCTACCAGCTGAGCCAACCCCCGTGACATTTAAATACCTTGAGATTTTACAAAATTTTTAGCGCACCGTCAAATTATTTAAATATTAATTGGAAATTTAATGAGATTTTAGTATTTCATCCCATGTCTACCGGTAAGCGGAACAAAAACGCAACTCCCAAGATTATCAGTCTGCATTTTTCCATTGATTTTTTCAACTAAAAACAAGTCCTGCATATGCCGCTCGCCTATTGGTATAAGCATCCTGCCGTTTTCAGAAAGTTGTTCAAATAAAGGAGGAGGCACATCATTAGCTCCTGCTGTTACGATAATTCTGTCAAATGGAGACTTATCAGACCAGCCTATCGTTCCATCATCGATCTTAAAAAAAATATTTTTATAATTTAGTTTTCTAAGGTTTTCCTGCGAATTGACAGATAAGGATGCTATAGTTTCAACAGTATAGACTTCCTTTGATAGTTCGGCAAGTATTGCGGTTTGATATCCTGAACCGGTACCAATCTCAAGCACTTTTTCCAGGCCGGTTAATTTTAATGATTCTGTCATCCAGGCTACCATGTACGGCTGGGATATGGTTTGTCCTTCACCTATCGGCAACGGGTGGTCTTCGTAAGCTTCTGTTTGCAGGTTTTTCGGAACAAAAATATGCCTCGGTATCTTCTCCATAACAGAAAGGAGATTCCGGTCTCTTATTCCCCTTGGAATAAGCTGGGTATTTATCATTTTTCTTGATAATTCATACACTGTCTTAGAAGAGTTTCTTATAAGTATTTAACAAATCTATTTTTTTTATCAACTAAAACCTTCTTTGGTTTAACGGGATTATTTGAAAGCTCAAAACCCATAATTATTATCTTTTCACCTTTTTTAATCAAATGTGCAGATGCCCCGTTCATGCAAATTATCCCGGAATCATATTTGCCGACAATTACATAGGTCTCAAGCCTGTTGCCGGTAGTAATGCTTGCTACAAGCACTTTTTCAAAAGGCCTTAATCCTGATTTTTTGATCAGGGCATCATCTATCGTGATACTACCTTCATAATTAATATTTGCTTGTGTGACGGTTGCTTTAAATATTTTAGATCGTAAAAACCATCTCATTTTGACTATCGCTCCTTTATGAGAATTTATAATATTATATCAAATTTCTAAGGTAAATATAATATTGGAAAGTGTTTTTGGAGTGGATTTGCCCCGCCGCTAAATAAATTTCGTCAAGGCTGTAATATCATGCCCGAGGCAGATTCGCCTTTTGGGTGGAAATGTTAATGTTGGCGGGGCGTCACGCTATTTAAAGGAATCTCCAGCTCCTGCCGGAGGAGTTTCCAACTGGAAAAAAATCGGGGCGGCCAGACTTGAACTGGCGACCTCTCCCACCCCAAGGGAGTGCGCTAGCCAACTACGCTACGCCCCGACAATTGATTATTCTTTCAAAATTATTAAAATATCTTCCAGTTCTTTGACTGCTTCAGAAACTGTTTTCATATCCAAGTTGGGGTTATCTGAAATAAAGTTAAGCTGAAGCGGTTCTTTTTTTCTTTTGTCCTTAAAGATCTCTTTTCTTGCGCCGGCTATCGTAAATTTTTTTTCGTACAACAGGTCTTTTATTCTGGATATCATTTCGATATCTTTACGGGTATATTTTCGTTGTCCGGAGTTTCTCCTGGCCGGCCTCAGTATCTTAAATTCGCTTTCCCAATAGCGCAAAACATAAGCCGGGACTTGAGCGATACGAGTTACTTCCCCTATAGAAAAAAATTCTTTATTAGCAGGGATTAAAGGTTCGATTGTAGCCATATTTTTTACGACAAGTGTTCGACATCATCCAAATCTTTATGCCTTCCGCTGGCTTTCTTGTTTTTTATAAGGTCTTTAAATCCTATAAAGTTAACAGATATGTCTTCTATCTTCTCTATTTTCCGGTTTTTATATGCTTTTTCAAATTCTATTCCTGAAATTGACGTCAATATTTCGATTCTTAAAGGAGGGTTTCCCATTCTTATTACTTTGTCTTTTTCTTTGAAGATAGATTCCGTTATATCAGGAGAATTGAAACCAAATTCTTTCAATACATTAAACAATTTTTGTGCGTTTGACTCATTTATTGCTACCCAGATATCCAAATCCCCCGTAGCTCTTGGGTATCCGTAATATCCTATAGCATATCCTCCGATTACAAGATATTCAACTTCTTTTGAGTTTAGTAATTTCAAAAACTCTTTGAAGTCCTGTGGTAGCTGGATCATACCCATAGTTTATCTGCCTTAAGGTTTCTATATTAATTAATCTCTCAGCAACACTTTTTGCTTTCCAATAGCTTCCTCTGTCAGAAGCAATTTTATTAATGCCTGATATTACAGAAAAACTTGATTTATCAATTTTAATTTCTTTAGATATCATAGTAATGTTTTTATTAAACCTGATTTAATGACTCACTTAATCTAAGACAGATTGATGAATAGTAAATTCTTAGACTTAAAGTTAATCTTTAACTATGTACATTAAATCAAACAGCAATGAAAATGTCAAGTTAATGGATTTCAGTTTTGTTAGGTATACCGACTATTTTGCGACAATATATCCCTATTCAAATTTATTGAGATTTAGACTAAATATAGAAATAGTCAAATTTATTGACATTTTAATTATTTGTTGCTTGTAGGGGTCAGACATGCCTGACCCTTTTGATTATTATTTTCATCCTCATCCCATTTCGCAGGATTATTCATAATATATTCATGGATGTTCTCTAATGAATTTGCTGTCCGTATTATATGGTCATTGAAAGAACGCTGCCATATTTTACCCGAAATATTCAGGTTGTTTTGTTTAATATATTTTAAATATTCAACCGAACATTTCGATTTGAATGAACAAACAATATCAGACACCGTAGGGGCGGGCCTTGCGTCCGCCCGTAACAATACAGAATTGTCAACAATTATAATACCGTGGATATGATTTGGCATGATAATACCCAATTCGACATTATTATATTGTTTTTTGATGTTTTGCCATTGGCTGTCAATTATTTGGCCCAATTTTGATAATCTGATTTTATAGTGGGCGGACGCAAGGCCCGCCCCTACGGCATCAATAATTTTACCGAAAATATTCTTTCTGTCTTTTGAACATATTGTTACAAAATAATACCCGTCCAAAGAATAATCATATCCTTTTAATCTGGTTTGTTTTCTTGATTTGTATGTGTTCATTAACACCTATTTTCACGTCTATTTGTATCTTTTGTCATGTTTTCGCACTGCAAGAAGCCAAGTCTATAGCCATTACCGATCCCGCATCGGTAATGGCGGTTCTCGATCTGACGCTAAAAGAAATCTTTGGCTTGGCGGAAGCGGATTTTTTTTCTGGGGGAGATGTGCATAGTTTCGCCGGTTTTGGGGTTGCGGCATTTTTTTGTTTTGGTTGTAAAAGGGTGAAAACTTCCAAAACCGGAGATAACTACTTTATCCCCCTTTTTTAATGATAACTGCATCTCGGAAAATATCGTTTCAATGGCATCTTTGGCTTCTTTTTTAGTGCTTAGAACTTTTGTTAAAGACTGGATCAAATCTATTTTGTTCATTATCTTTCTCCTGTCACATTTAAATAATTAAGCCAGGCTTCGCTGACTTTTGAACCATAGCCTACGGCGCAGATGATACTTAAGGGGAATTTCCGTTATGTATTTGTTGGTAGTCTTAACTATAGCCAGCTACGAGGAGTCTCCGAAGAGCGGGACCACCTCGTAGGTGTTATTAACATTAAATTATTATTTGGCCGACTTCCATACTCTTTTCGGGTTTGGGGCCTCTTAACATAAGTTCTTCAACGGCAAGTTTCGGCGGCTTATTACAGTAAAGTACCTGAAAGACCTGTTCAATAATGGGCAGTTCGATCTTAAGTTTGGACCCGATCTGGTATGCGCTTCTAGATGTTTTTACACCTTCAGCGATCATTATTATATCTTTTTGCGCTTTCTCAGCAGTAAGGCCTTTACCAACCATTTCACCTAACTGCCTATTCCTTGAATGTTTTGACAGGCAGGTTACGATAAGATCCCCCATCCCTGCCAATCCAAAGAAAGTCGACGGCTGGCCGCCTATCTTTGTTCCTAATAAGATCATTTCTCTAAGGCCTCTTGTGATTAAAGCCGCTTTTGTATTGTCTCCGAAATTTAACCCGTCGCAAATACCTGAAGCTATCGCAAAAACATTTTTAAGGGACCCCCCTGCTTCTACACCGGCCACATCGGAATGTGTGTATACCCTGAAATAATTCGTCATAAAAACTTCCTGGCAAGTACTTGCCACGCCCGTGTCTTCCGATGCTATGGTTACGGCGGTCGGCATTTTTTCTGCAACTTCTTTTGCGATTGTAGGCCCTGACAACACTGCTATCCTGTTGGCAATTTGATGTAGTTCAAGTTTTGTTATCTCTGACATCCTCATCAGACTTTGTTCTTCAATGCCTTTTGTGGCCGAAACAAGAATAGTTTTTGACAAATCTAAATTAAAGCTCGATATTTTCTGAACAACTTTTCTTAAGACATGCGAAGGCAAGGCTAGGACCAAAAAATCTTTTTGCTCACAAGCCTGTCCCAGATCAGAAGAAATATTAACATTTTCGGGTATTTTTGCAAAAGAACAAAATTCCAGGCATCTTTTTTCGTTTAATAATTTTGCCTGTTCAGGGTCAAATTCCCAAAGGGTTACAGCGTTCCCCTTTTCGCCTAAAAGTGAAGATAATGTTATCCCCCATGCTCCTGCTCCTAAGACAGCAATCTTATGCGGCATTATTGACTCCATAGAAAATTCAAAATGCAAAATGAAAAATTCAAAATTAAGGTATCGCTTTTGGCGATTTATTTAAATTAATCAAGTCTTGGAAGGACAAAACAATTTTGCATTTTGCGATTTTCATTTTGCATTTAGGTTAGGTCGCCTTTGGCGATCCTAACTTGAGTTCTTCGCCTTTTAAGAGGCGTTTTATATTTGAATGATGCCTGACAATAATCAAGATGCATACAAGGGTGACAAAAACGTTGAGGGTTTTTGGTTCATGTCTTAGCCAGGCTATGGTTGGCAAGGCGATAGAACCTATTATTGAACTTAACGATATATATCTTGTAATTAAAAAAACTACAGCAAAAATTGCAGCTGTATATAAAGTTGGGATAGGCAAAAGAGCAAGAAAGATACCCGTACCCGTTGCAACGCCTTTACCACCTTTGAAATTCAAGAAAACAGTCCATATATGGCCGCATAATGCGCATAATCCTACAAGTATCCAGATAAAAACCTGTTCTTTCCCGAAATAGCTTATAGCTAAAAGTGTCGGTATATAGCCTTTCACAAGGTCGATTAAAAGAGTAATTATTCCTGGGACAGTACCTGCTATCCTGAAAACATTGGTTGCTCCGGGGTTGCCGGAACCGCACTGCCTAATATCCACTTTTTTTACTATTTTTGTTATTATAAATGCGGTAGGTATCGAACCCGCCAGGTATGATATAAGAAGCCAAATTAGCATTTCCATAGATATCCTATTCTTTAGAGAACCTAAGGGTTATCGGTGTTCCTGTGAAACCGAACATTTTCCTCAATGTATTTTCAAAAAATCTTTTATGCGAGAAATGCAGTATTTCGGGATTGTTCATTTTGAATTTAAATGTAGGCGGGCAAACGCCTGTTTGAGTTATGCTTTTTGTTTTTAGGGCTTCGCCCCTGTGACTAAGGGATTTTTTCAGCTGTGTCTCTTGGATAACTTTTCTGAGTTCTTCCGGGGCTATAGTCCTTGAATATTCTTTATAAATATCTTTTACTTCATCAAAGATCCTCTCCACTCTCTGTCCGGTTTTAGCAGATATAAAAATAACTTTTGCCCACGGCATAAACTTTAACTTCTGTTCGATCTGTTCATAAACAGCTTTTACAGCGTCTTCTCTTCCTTCTATCAGGTCCCATTTGTTTATAGCGACCAGGCAGGCACATCTGTTCTCGGTGATATATTCTCCTATCTTGCTTTCAGTTTCAGTTATACCTTGTTCTGCATCAACTATCATTACTGCGACGTTAGTCCTTTCAAGAGCCCTGGCCGCGCTTAAGGAAGACAAATAGTCCAGGTCGGTTTTAAAATTTCGTTTTTTATGAAGGCCCGGGGTGTCTATTAAAACGTAGTTTTGGCCGTCCCTTTCTATAACTATATCTATCGCTTCCCTTGTTGTCCCGGGTTTTGGGCTAACGATACTGCGTTCTTTTTTATAAAGCTTGTTAAATAATGTTGATTTTCCCACATTCGGTTTGCCTATCAAAGTAATATGGATAGATTTTGAAGAGTCAAAGGAAGGTATGCTTGGGTTACTTGATAAGGAGCCCGTGATCTTATCCAGCAGTTCATTTATATTGCGGCCATGGTTAGCAGATATCATTACCGGTTCGTCAATACCCAAACTGTAAAAATCAAGCGCTTTTGTCTCTTCTTTCTGCGTATCGATCTTGTTTATAGCAAGTATTATCTTTTTTTTCTGCATTCTTAAAAAGTTGTTAAGCAGGACATCGTACGGGTGAAGCCCGTTTTTGGCGTCGACTACAAAAACAACTATATCAGCCAGGCTTAAGGCAGCCTCCATTTGCTTTTTTATCTCTTTTGAAAATTCAAGGTCATTTTCGTCTCCCCAACCGCCGGTATCAAGGATATTAAAGTTTTTCCCATCCCAGGAGACCTGCATCTCAGTATAATCTCTTGTTGTCCCGGGTATATCATGCACCAAAGCCTTTTTTTTGCCTATCATCCTATTAAACAAAGTTGATTTTCCTACATTAGGCCTGCCGACTATGGCAATTATGTTGTTCATCCCGCTCCTCATTTATTTGGATCAAAGTTGGTTAAGCCCTAACTTGATGCATAGGAAGAAATTCAATAACAGAGAGATTGCTTCACCTTCGGTTCGCAAGGACACTGCTTTACTCATTGCGAGAAGCCAAGCGACAGGGCAATCTAATTTGTTATTATAGGTTTTATTTGTTCCCAGTGTTCTTGCGTGCATTTTATCTCTATTCTAATGCCCTTATCCGTATAATTCTGTTTTTGTATCAGGGCAAGCTTAAATATCCTGGATAGGTCTTTGATCCTGTCATACGGCAGAAGAAATTTATGGGTACGAAACTTTGGGATCACTATCTCTTCAATTTTGGCCAGGAGGGTGTTAAGCCCTTCTTTTGTCTTTGCTGAGATCAATATATTCTTTTCGCGTCTTAACCTGTTTTTTACCCCTATGGCTATGAGGTCTGTTTTGTTGTACACAGGAAGTATGGGGATGTCCTGTGCATCCATGTCCTTTAAAACGTCTAAAGTTGTTTGAACCTGCTCCTTGTAAGCTTCCTGAGATGCATCTATTAAATGCACTATGCAATTGGCATATTTTATTTCTTCAAGCGTCGATTTGAAAGCTGCTACCAGAGAATGCGGTAGTTTCCTGATAAAACCTACGGTATCTGTAAAAAGGACTGTTCTTCCGCCTGGTAAAACTACCTGCCTTGTTGTTGGGTCAAGAGTTGCAAAGAGCAGATTATCTGCATATACTTCATGAGACTTGCTTAAGGCATTTAAAAGCGAGGATTTACCGACATTAGTATAACCGACTATGGCGATCGTTGCATCGCCGGAATCAATTCTCTTTTGCCTTGTTATCTGCCGGTGTTTCTTTAAATTTTCAATTTCTCTGTGCAAAACCACAATCCTGTCCCTGACGCGGCGCTGGTCAACTTCAAGTTTTCTTTCTCCGGGGCCGCGTGTACCGATACCGCCTCGGGCACCTATCCCTCCAGTTTGCTGTTCAAACCTGCCGAAACGCTCGGTAATACGCGGCAGGAGATAATCCAGTTGGGCAAGCTCAACCTGCAGCATACCCTCTTTAGACCTTGCTCTTTTAGCAAAGATATCAAGGATCAGCCTGGTACGGCCTATAATTTTTGCTCCTATCAGTTCTTCAAGATTCCTTTGCTGGACGGGTTTCAAGTCTTCATCAAAGATTACAGTTTTTACGTTTTTTTCTTTTAACAGTTCCTTTATTTCAAGGGCTTTACCTTGCCCGATGAAATAGGCAGGGTTAATCCTGTCACGATTTTGCACAACCGTATTTACGGGTATTGCCCCGGCTGTTCGCGCCAGGCTTTCAAGTTCAGATAATGAGTTTTTTATTTCCTTGCTGCTTGTTTCGGGTAG
This sequence comes from Candidatus Liberimonas magnetica, assembly GCA_020523885.1. Lineage (NCBI taxonomy): Bacteria > Pseudomonadati > Elusimicrobiota > Endomicrobiia > Endomicrobiales > Candidatus Liberimonas > Candidatus Liberimonas magnetica. Next base: position 381,037 of record JAJAPY010000001.1, read on the forward strand.
TTTAAGCCCTACTAAAATAACTTTTTCCATTTGTTTTTGTTGAAAATTATATCATTTTGGAAGGGATTTTAAAATATTCACGGCTATAGCATGCGTATCAAAAGTGGAATTAGTAAGATATATCCACGATATACGGGTATCTTTCTTGAACCAGGTTATTTGTCTTTTTGCGTAGCGTCTGATATCTCTTTTAAAAAGCTCGCGCATTTCATCATAGGTTATCCGGCCTTTGATATATTTTATTATATGGTTATAGCCTATACCGCTTAAACCCGGGCAGGTATCTCCGTAATTCTTAACAATTTCTTTTGTTTCATTTATCATGCCGGATTCAAGCATGGTATCACTTCGTTTGTCTAAGTTTTTATTTAATTCGTCCCGGTCCCATAACAAACCTATCTGTAAAAAACCATATTTTTTAACGCTTTTTATCTTTTGGAGTTCTGAGATTGGTGTTTTCGTTATTTCAAAAACCTCTAATGCCCTTATGATCCTTTGCGGGTTATGCCTGTTCTTTTCTGCAGAAACAGGGTCAACTTTCATTAATTTATCTAACAGGAAAGCTTCTCCGGACTCTAAAAATTCTTTTTTAAGTCTTTCCCTGACAGCTTGGTCCGCACCAGGCATTGGCGAAAGACCGTCTACCATCGCCTTGATATAGAGGCCTGTTCCGCCGGTTATTATAGGCGTTTTACCTGTTTTGGAAAGCTTTTCAATTATCAATTCAGCAGCTTTGGCAAACTCGCCTGCATTGAATGTTTCCGCAGGGTCAATAGGATCGATGATGTCCGTAAGGTGCTGAGGGACGGACTTGTAAGTCCTAAGCCTTAGTTTATTATCCCAGGTGCCGGCCTTGTTCGTACCTATGTCAAGATATCTGTAGACCTGCCTTGAATCTGCCGAGATTATTTCGCCGTTTGTCAGTTTAGCCAGTTCTACGGCTATTTCGGTTTTCCCCGAGCCCGTAGGCCCGGCAATAATGATGGGTGTGTTCATGATCAGGTTCTTCGGAACTTTTTACTCAGCTCGTTTCTGGATAGTTTGATCATAGTAGGCCTTCCGTGAGGGCAAGTATAGGGAGCCTTGCAGTTCAATAGTTTATTTATAAGTTCGTTCATTTCTGTATTTGATAATGTTTCATTAGCTTTAATGCTTGCCCTGCAGGCTGCCCTTATGATTTTTTCGATCTTTTCCGGAGCAGGCAGTTTATTTTCAAGCTCTAAGGCAGTTATTATTTCGCTTACGATCTCTTGTATTTTGGTATCTGTGCCAAGGACATTGGGCTGCTGAGTTATCCTGACCGTATTTTTTCCAAATTCCTCCATATTCCAGCCCGCTTCGGATAAGAGTTGAATGTTGTGTCTGATCAATTCCATTTTGCTTCTGGGAAGCTCCATGGTAAACGGTATTAAAAGAGGCTGCACAGGGATTTTTTTGTTTTCCCACTCGTTTTTATACTGTTCGTAGCGTATCCTTTCGGCAGCAGCATGCTGGTCTACGATAAGTATTTCGTCTTTATCCTGGGCGATAATAAAAAGATTAAAAACCTGGCCCAGTGCCCTTATGGATGTTTCATCGATAAAAACAGGATCAATAGCAGCCTGCTCCTTAAGGATCTCTTCCATGTCTCTTATCGAAGACCTTTCTGTGCTGTACCTGGTTTCTTTTGCAGGGTAATTTTCTTTTATAAAATATTCTTTTTTTGCAGTTTCCACGCTTATCGGTTTATCCGGTATGTCAAATGAGATACTTACCGGTTGTATCAGAGCCTGCTTAATAGACCTGTAAAGGACATCATGGAGCTGGCTTTCATTCGAAAATTTTACTTCTCTTTTTGTGGGATGGATATTTACATCTATTTCAGAAGGTTCTATGTCGATATAAAGCAATATTCCGGGATGCCTGCCTGCGGGCAGGTTTTCCCTGTAGGCGTCATAAATGCTGTGGGTTATTGCCCTGGTAAAACTGACGGGCCTATTGTTAACAAAAAGGAACTGCATGTTCCTGTTAGGGAGGCTGTCTTGAGTTTTTGTAATATATGCTTCAATGGTCACTTTTGCATGGCTGACTTTGACGGGCATTAATTTCTTTGAAAAATCCATACCGAGTATATCAAAGAACCTCTCTGTTTTAGTATTGGCAACAGGTGCAGTAAGTATTGTTTTGCCGTCGCACACTAGCTTAAAAGAGATTGTGTTCCAAATAAGAGCTATCTCTTCAAGGATCTTAACTATATGATGGCGTTCTGTAACAGGGCTTTTTAAGAATTTATTTCTTGCAGGTGTATTGAAGAAGAGGCCCGCTACTTCCACAGTAGTGCCGGGTTTCCCGGCCCAGGCCCGGCTCTGTATTAATTTTCCGCCGGCATATTTTTCTTCCCAGCCTGACATCTTTGATTTTTCCTGGCTCTGGATCAAGAGGTGAGATACAGAGGCTATTGAAGGAAGAGCTTCTCCTCTAAATCCAAGAGTAGCAAGGCGGTCAAGGTCGACAAAGTTTGACAGTTTGCTCGTGGCATGCCTTGTAACGGATAAGGTAAGATCTTCTCTTGACATACCTGCCCCGTCATCTGTGACACGTATGAGCTCTTTTCCTGAAGCCTTAATTTCTATTTCTATATTCCTGGCCTTGGCATCTATGGAATTTTCAACCAGTTCTTTTACCGCGTTTGCCGGACGCTCTATAACTTCTCCGGCAGCTATCTTGTTTATAGTCTCTTCAGAAAGTATTTTTATAGTCATGGTTAATAATGGTAATACAGCGAATAGTTAGATGTGAATAGTTCAAGGAAAAAAGCAGTTTATGATGAATAGTGAGTAGTTTCCTCCAAATAAAGGGTCCCTTGATTTTACCATTCACGATTCACTATTCATTAGTTTTTAGCTGTTTTGCGGATTTTATTTTTGTTGGTTTCTGGCACAATTGGAAATAGGAACATTTTTCTACACAAACATCGTTTACGCCAAGTTTGAGTTTTGTTTCGCAATCATTAAAATCAAAAGCCATCCTGTTGATATGGCGGAAGTCCAGGGGGTCTATTTTTGAAAAAGATATGCCTAACCTCCACATTTCGCCCTTTGATATCGTCCAGACTACATGGCCGGAAAGTTCTTTTGATTGATAGCCGCATAAATTAATAGAGAGGGTGATCTCTGTGCCCAAGACCACATTGTCATAAGTAAGAAGCGACACGCCTCCCGCAGAAAGGTCTACTAGCAGGCTCGGGATTGTTTTATCACCTATAGAAAGCTGGATTGACTGGTCCATCTCGCGAATTACGGGATATCGTAAATGTCTTCTTTTGTTGTCCATTCTTCCTCCATAAAATAATTAGGATTTATCCTTTAACTGATATTTTTTAAGTTCAGCCAAAAACTTCAACGCATCGATCGGGGTGATCTCGTTTATATTGACTTTGTCTAATTCTATCAAAAATTTTGAAGAAGGTATAGCAAAAAAATCAAGCTGGCCGTTATTATTTTTTTGGTTCTGAGGGTTTTTAGACGAAGCGCTGGCTTCAAGGTCAGTTAAAATACTGAAAGCCCGTTTTATGACACTTGGAGGAAGCCCTGCCAATTGCGCCACATGTATGCCGTAGGAACGGTCCGCTGGCCCTGAGAGTATCTTGTGCAAAAAGATCACCTCATTCTCCCATTCCTTGACAGCTACGTTATAATTCTTTATGCCGGAGAATTTATTGGCAAGGTCAGTCAATTCAAAATAATGTGTTGCAAATAATACTTTTGGGCCGGCCTTTGCATCATTTTTCTTCAAATTTAAATATTCAACGGTTGACCAGGCGATCGATATGCCGTCATAAGTTGAAGTCCCCCTGCCTATCTCATCTAAAATTATCAGGCTTCTTGGCGTGAACTGGTTAAGTATGCTTGCCGTCTCGTTCATTTCGACCATAAAGGTAGATTCCCCGCCGGCTATGTTGTCGCTGGCACCGATGCGTGTAAATATCCTGTCAACTATCCCTATCCGTGCTTCGCTTGCCGGGACGTAGGAGCCGATTTGAGCCAGTATTACAATCAAAGCGGTCTGGCGAAGATATGTGGACTTGCCTGCCATGTTAGGCCCTGTAAGCAGGATGATCTGGTCTGTATCTGAATTTAAATAAATATCGTTTGGGACAAATGAACCGCTTTTTATTTTTCTTTCAAGGACGGGATGGCGGCCGTCTTTTATTTCAAGCAGGTAGCTTTCATCGATTTTCGGCAGGCAGTAATTGTAAAGTACTGAAACCTCTGCTAAGGATGAAATAACATCTAAGTTTGAGATAGAGGACGCTATATCCTTTAATGCAGGTGCATAGTCTAATATCCTAGCGCATACCTCTTTGAAAAGGGATTCTTCGAGTTTCTGTATTTTGTCTTCTGCTGAAAGTATCTTCTCTTCGAAAGATTTTAATTCAGGAGTTATGAACCTTTCACAGTTAGTGAGGGTTTGCCTTCTTATATAATCTTCAGGTACATGTTTTAAGTTCGATTTCGTGACCTCAATATAATAACCGTAAACGGAAGTGAACCCTATCCTTAAAAGATTTATGCCTGTGCGTTTTCGTTCCTTTTCTTCCATTTGAGAGATTAGGTTCTTCGCATCTTTACGTATATTCCTTAGCTCATCCAATTCTTTATTAAAACCAGGTTTTATTACACCTCCGTTCTTTATGTTCGTGGGAGGCTCATCATCGATGGCATTAAATAATAGTGCAATGGTATCCTTTGGAGGATTTATCCTGTCGTTTATATTTTTTATTTCATCGGGTATACTTATCAGCTTATTTTGGGATACTAGGTTATCTTTAATTTCAGGAAGTATGTTCAAGGAATTCCTCAAGCCGATAAGCTCCCTTGGGCCGGCATTAGCCGCAGCTAGACGGCTCAGGATCCTTTCTATATCAGATATTTTTTGCAGGTTGTTCCTTAAGTTCCTGCGTAAAAGGCCGTCTTCAACGAAATATTTTATCATTTGCTGGCGGCCCGTTATTTCAACTATATTCAAGAGAGGTTTTATCAGCCACTGTTTCATTAACCTTGCACCCATCGCCGTCATGGTCAGGTCTATAGTTTCAAGCAATGAATTCTCTCTTGAACGCGTACCCTGGTTTTCAACCAGATCAAGGTTTGATATTGCGCTGTGGTCAAGAAGCAGGTAATCATCCAGGGAATAATATTTTATGCCCGCTATTGCGCTTTTGTTAGTTTCCATATTTTTAGGCTGGGTCTTGCCAAGGTAAGCTAATACTCCACCAGAGGCAGATGCTGCGGCGGGTTTATTTTCCAGGCCGAAGGGTTTTAGAGATTGCAGTTTGAAATACTCTTTTATAGTTGACTGGGCTTGCGGTAAAGAAAAGAGCCAGTCTTCTATCGTTGTGACAGGTATGCCGGATTTTTTTGTGATATCTGTGAAAAACGGCTCTTTGGCCGTACTTTGAGGCGCTATCAGTTCTCCGGGATTTAGCCTGTATATCTCATTTTTAATTTTGTCTTTACTGGTCTCTGTTGTTTTAAATTCACCGGTAGATACATCTACAAAAGCAAGCCCGAAGCTGTCGGGGTTGTTGGCTGGGTATACAGCCATTAAGTAATTGTTTTCTTTGGCATTGAGCAGGGTATCTTCAAATATCGTTCCCGGGGTAATTACCCTGACAACGTCCCTTTTTACTATCCCCGCACCAGGTTTTGGTTCTTCAAGCTGTTCGCATAGCGCAACCTTAAGCCCGTTTTTAACTAATTTTTTTATATAAGAATTGACAGCATGAAAAGGTACTCCGCACATGGGATATCCCTGGCGGTGCGTAAGGGTCACTTCCAGGATAGGAAAGGCTTTTTGGGCATCCTCACCGAACATTTCGTAAAAATCTCCGAGCCGGAAAAAAAGGACCATATCCGGATATCTGGATTTTATTTCCTGATATTGCTGCATTAGAGGGGTTAACTCGGACATTCCCTGGATATCGCCGGGCAGGCGTTTCTTCTTTTGTTCGTTATTTGTTAAACCGGACATAATTGACCTTAAGTTTAGGAGGTTTTATGATTCCTTATCAAATTTTTTAGTTCCTGTACCCATTTCAGCCATTTGTAAGTTCGCATGACAGATTTTATATACGAGCTTGTCTCTTTATACGGTATATCATTTACTTCCATCTCGACTAAAGGGTTTTGTTTCTGCCAATTTCTTACCTTATTTATGCCGGCATTATAGGCTGCAAGGGTAAGTATCATGTTTCCGTTAAATTCTTTAAGCAGTTTACTTACATAATATGTCCCTAAACGGATATTAATAAAAGGATCTTCAATGTTTTCAGGGTTTAAATTATTTATGCCGAGTTCATCCGCCAGTTCCTTTGCGGTAGGCGGCATGATCTGCATTAAACCTATTGCTCCGCTGCGGGAATGCGCTTTTATCGAGAAATTCGATTCTTCTTTTATGATAGAAGTAATAAATAAAGGGTCTACACTATATTGTTTTGAAAATATCTCGATTACATCATTGTAAAATACCGGGCTTATCACTTGTATCGGGAACTCAAAATAAAGTATAGAAAATACAAGCAATAAGCCTATAAAGATCGTAATTAGGAGACGGTTTGTTTTCATTGGATATGTTTGCCTATCAAAGAATTAATTTTACTTTCAACTATTTGTACCTTAACTATTTTTCCTAATAGGTTTTTATTGGAAACAACAAAAACCTTTTTATTTGTCCTGGTGTTGCCTACGAAGATCCCGTTTCTGTCTTCACAAACGAGGGCTTCCTGTATTGTGCCTATTAGTTTAGCATTTTTTTTGATTGAAATTCCATTCGCCAGTTTTAAAATTTCGGCCAGCCGTTTTTCTTTGACATCCTGAGCCACATCGCCCTTTAGCTTTGAAGCCGAAGTTCCCTGTCTCGGGGAATACTTAAAAGCAAAGAGAAAATCAAAATCGCATTTTTTAATGATGTCTATAGTGTTTTTAAAATCTTTTTTTGTTTCCCCTGGAAAACCTACAAGGATATCTGTTGTTATGCTTATTTCAGGTATATTTTTTCTTAGCTTTGATACTAGTTTTAAATAATCCTTTGAAATATACCCCCTGTTCATTTTTTTAAGTATTTTATCAGACCCGGATTGCAAAGGCAGGTGAATGTGCTCACATACCTTATCAAGGCTTGTCATAGCGCTTATCAGTTTATCGCTAAGGTCTTTCGGATGGCTTGTCATAAAGCGTATCCTTTCGATCCCTTTGATTTTATTTACTTCGGCCAGCAAGTCTGAGAAATCATACTTGCCGCTTGTAACCCGTGACCCGTGACCTGAATAAGAATTTACATTCTGCCCTAACAACGTCACTTCTTTTGTCCCATTTTTTACTAAACTTATTATTTCTGAAATTATTTCATCAAGCGGCCGGGATTTTTCAGGCCCGCGGACAAAGGGAACTATACAGTATGAACAGTAGTTTCCGCAGCCGCGCATGATTGTAACAAAGGCAGAAACAGTAGGGGTAAGGGGTAAGGGGCAAGGGGTAAGTTTTTTTTGCGATGTCATTCCCGAAGGTTTTAATCGGGAATCCAGTATTTTTGATTTTTGATGCGCTACTATCTCGTTTCCAAAAACCCTGTCAAATAAATACGGGAAATGCTCTATGTCTTTGGCGCCTACGACAAGATCAACAATAGGAAAATCGGTTTTCAAAGTTTTCTTAAGGCGTTCGGCCGCACAGCCAAGGATAATTACTTTCATCCCGGCATTTTTATTCTTTATGAATTTTAACCTGCCGATATACGATAAAGCCCTGTTTTCTGCCTGCTGTCTTACTGTACATGTGTTTAGAAAAACAAAATCCGCCTTTTTTTCATCTTTTGCAGGCTTAAACCCCAAACTTCTTAAATGTGATTCCACAAAGTCAGAATCCGCGACATTCATCTGGCAACCGAAAGTTTTTAAGAGATATATCATTATTTGTTAAACACTTCCTTTGTAATCGTGCCTGCGATATTTTTGGCTAAAAGTCTATTACCTTTTGCCGTGCAATGGCCAAGAGTTTCAGTAAATTTATCAACAAAATAAGAGTCATAACCATCCTTTGCTATACTCTCATTAAATACCTTTTCATTGTCTACGTAAATTATATTTTTATATGAGCTTAATATTCTCCTTAGGTCTTTAACGCTTCTGGTAGGGTATTGCACGCATACATATTTAGTGCCTCTTTTATTCAGTACTTTACACAGTTTTTGGTAGTTATGTATTGTTGCTAGGCCAAAGTATTTTGAATTAATATAATTTATTTTATTTAGATGCCTTAATGAAAATATCCCCCCGCTTGCCCTAACATGCTTATTTAATATTTCTATCATTCTATTTTCATTTCCTTCTTTTTTGTAAATATAATTCAAACTATAGTAGGCATTTTCGTCTTGGGGATATAAAGCTATTATTTTATTGTAAATATTTTCGGCTTCACTATACCTGTTTTGTATCTTGTAAAATTGTGCTAATGTTGTTAATGCAGTAAGGCTTGTCGGATTTCTTTCTACAGCCTTTCTGTACATTGTTTCTGCTTCCGGATATCTCCCGGCTCTGGTATAATAAAGGCCTAAGATTGTATAGCCCCATTCATTTTTTGGATTTACTTCTGTAGCTTTTTTATACATTGATTCTGCTTCTTTAAACTTACATTCTTCCAAGTAGCAATTACCGAAATTAATATATACAATATCATTATTAGGGTTTATTCTCATAGCTTTCCCGTACATTGTTTCCGCTTCACGATACTTCCCTGCTTTGCTATAATCATCGCCTAAGCGTGTGTATTCCCACTCATTTCCTGGTTTTACTTTTACAGTTTTTGTATTACTGCCCTTATTGTCTTTAGAAGGTTTTTTACCCCAATCTGAATTAATGAATGATAGCCTTTCCTTTATTTTATTTTTCGTAGTATTACTTGAACTGATTATGTGTAACCTCAATAACCGTGCCAGTTTATATACCTTAATCGAGTAGATAAAACTTTTAATACCATCAGTATTGTATTCATATATTAAATCATCTCTATCATCATTTATCCCCATCATCGTTATTACCATAGCTGGCTTGTATTTATCCAGGTCTTCTTCAAGTTTTGCTAATATAAAATTAGTATCAGCCCCGCCTCTTCCTTTGTCAATTATGCTAAACTATATGCCTATTGTTGAGTTCTTCTTCCAAATATTGCGGATATTGGCCTGCTGTAGTTGATTCCCCTAAGCAAAGGATCCTATATGTTCCTTTATTATTTAACGCTTTTCTGTTACCGTATTCCTGTAAATACAGATAGGTGTATCCTGATAGACGCAGGCCTATCTCAAGCAGTGTAATACTTAAAAATATACCCAATAAGATCAATACAATCTTTCTTTTCACGGTTTATTTGTCTTGAACACGAAGGCGTAAATAAGGAATTCGGTATTTCCTGTTAAAAAATCTAGTGGAACCCCTCCGTCAAGCGCTGACTCGTCCGCCGTAGCCGTACCAGCGATAAAGCGAATAGCTGTGTATAGTGCTGATATAATTCTGAAGGCGGAAGAAAATGAAGATACATGGTATCTTCATTTATTACGTTCGATATGCTTTTTAGCGTCATTATATATCCGGTTTACAACAGGGATATTTGGCAGAAAACTGTATATTTTGTCTATATACTTTCTTTCTGAAATGATTTCGAATGTCCGAGGGAAGTTTATGTCATAGACCCATCCGATTTGAATAATTCTCAGGTCATTTAGAGTTTTTAAATCGTTATAATTTGTAGCTTTTCCGGAAAGCAAATCCTTTATTACTTTGGCTGATATTTTGGGAGAGTCGACCAAATTAAAATCGACCATTTCGCTGCGCGTTAAAGGCATATTTTTATAATATTTTATGACTATACTGAATATATCTATTTTGTCAGCATCTCTTGCCAGTTGTGCAAACATTTTTTCTCTTTCATTGAGGCCTGAAGGAAGTTTTTTAGAATTGTGATATTCTATGGCTCTCAAAATAACATATTTGTCTTTTTCCAAAAAATATTTTAGCACAGAATTATTCTCAAGTATTTCTACGCCTAAATGCGCATGATTTTCAGACTTTTTATCATAAAAAGTCTTATATTTAGCGTATTGTTCAAACCTTCCGATATCATGTAGCAAACCTATGGCTCGTGCAACTACCAAATCGTTATTTTTAAGGCCGGAATGCTTGGCAATATCAAATATCTCCTTGGCTACAATTTTGCTATGCTCTATTTTATATTTAATAGGGTTTATCTTTCCGACAAATCCCTTATCAAAAATTTTTGTATAATTGTTAAACCATTCTTTTATTAATTTAAATTTCATAAAAAATGTATTTTTTTGAACAATAACTTACAGGATTCTCAATTTCTTAAACTCCTTATTTCTTTTTAAAAATACAGAAAGCTGACAGGCCTTTGTCCCGGCTGAACAAATTGCAGTAATCTATATTGTTTGCAATATAAGCTGATTCAACCTCTGTCATATATTTACTAACTATTTTTGCATTTTTTATATAATTGGTAATCATTGTATAAGTTGAATTACTGCCATCGGGTTCGACACCATAGTTATTGAGGAATGATGTGTGAACATCTTCAATGATATAATATCCGCCGGATTTAACGTACGGGAAAAGGTAACCAAAACTGGTCTGCTGTTCATCCATCCAGTGCCCGCCGTCATCAAGGATAAAGTCAAAGTCTTTGCCATATTTATCGATAAAACCCTTCAGCTGGTCTCTTTTTAACTGGTCAGCTATATAGGTCTTTATCCTTCCAGAGTTAAACTTGGAACAATCTGCGATATCAATACCGTATATAATGGCGTTCGGAAAATAATCTCTCCACATAAACTCGGACCCACCATGTTCTACGCCGATCTCAAGTATTTTATTTGCCTTCATCCTTATTGGTTTGAAGAAATATTCATATACTTCGGTAAAATGATGGCCCTGTCCTTTTCCGTCCGCATTTATATATATATTGGACCCTTTATCAGTCTTGTATTTATCAGCCAATTTCGTTAGTTCTCCGTAATTAACCTTGGGTGAATGAACAGTGAGGAGGATTAATGAAATTCCCAATCCCAAGCTGATACCAGCTGCGCAAATATTTATTAATTTCATTATCTATCTCCTTTTACAATATAATTTAAAAATATTCTTCTAAAATCATGCATATAAATGTTATGCCATGGATTTTGTATGGAAAATGTAGTATAAAGGTACTCCTGACGAAAGAATTACGAGCCCTGTCAAAGTTTCTACTGGTTTGAACTTCACCGAACTCCATATCAGCCCGCATGTTACCAGTAAAAACAAAATAGGCAGAACCGGATAGAAAGGAACCTTGTAAGGTACATTTTCTTCCTTAAAAGTCCTTCTTGCGAGCATCAATCCTAAAATAACCAGCCCCATAAAACACCAGAATACCCCGCTGGTGTAGTATGCCAGATTTTCTACAAACCCGATATTCCCCCTGCTTATCAGAAGAAGCGTCAAGGTAAAAACAAAGTTCGCAAAAAGCGCAGCCTGGGGGGACCTGTACTTAGGGTGTATAGAGGAGAACATATTGAGGCCAGGATAGTTTTTTGCGATTGCATAGCTGATCCTTCCGCCGGTCAGTATGAGGCCGTTTATAGCACCTGCTGCGGAAATAATGATGATTGAAGACATCGCTATTCCGCCTTTTGTTCCGAACCAGATAGTCATAATATCCGATGCAGGGCTGAATGTTTTGGCGAGCCCTTCCGGGGTAAGATATTTAATATAAACAAAGTTAATTCCGATATAGAGCAGAGTAACGGTCGCTAGGCCCGCAAAAAGGGCTTTGGGAATAATATTTAAGCCGTTTTTTGTTTCTTCTGCAATGTAAACAGCCTCGTTCCAACCGCCATAAACCCACATACTTAAGACCAGAGCGCTCCAGAAACCGAGAATAATGTTGAAGGGGTTTTTAGCGGGCGGTAACAAAGGAATAAGGTTCGAAACGCTGGAACCGGTTTTTGAAATGCCGAATCCTATAAGGAATATGAGTATAGCGATCTTGAATATCGTTATTGAGTTCTGTACATTTTTGCCTAAGGTTATTCCGGAAATGTTTATCAATGTTAGAAGTGTAATAGTGAATGCCGCGACGACCAATATCGTACTAAAACCGCTGAACCCTGTAAAAGGAAGAAGTTTAAGGGACTCGTTTCCTATAATAAGAGCAAGTGTAGCAATGGAGCTGGGCCTTATTATTAAAACAACGCTCCAGGCAAAAAGAAAAGATATTATATTCCCACCTTTGCCAGCATATGATTTTTTCAGGAATGTAAAATCACCGCCGGCTGAAGGAAATTGCGAAGAAAGTTCCGCGTAGCATAGAGCTCCAAACCAGGCAAAAAGCCCGCCGAAAGCCCAAACAAGCAGTATCATCAGTAACGATGGATTGTGTTGCGCTATCAGTGTAGGGAAAATACTAAAAATACCGGTTCCAATAATTATGCCTACAATGATCCCTGAACAATCCCACCAGGAGAGGTCTTTCTTAAGTGTTATTTCGTTGTCAGGACTCATCTATGCACCTATGTTTTTCAATCCAATTTGTTTAATTGTTTGGGAAGTTACCATAAAAACAAAACTTAAGTTTTTAGATATTTTTTCCTGTTTCGTTAATTGTATGAATAAATTTTACTTAATTATAGCAAAATTAAACAAATTCAGGTATAATTTAACGGTTAGTATATTGGACCTTTTTTGAAATGTCTTTTTTACCCAGATTGCCGGCAACTACTGTATAAAATAAATCCGGGTATTTAATTAGCCAGCCTAACCTTTCTAAAATCTTACGAGGCAGCCTCTTCCTAAAATGCCCGTACAAATTACTATAAGTTTCCTGCACCCCGTTTTCCAGGTCTTCAGGTGACATAAATTTCGGCTGGAACATTGCATTTGACCATCCATAACCTGTCCTGTCCCTGTTTTCAAGGAGCCTGCCTTCCAGCTTGAATTGCTCGTACAATTGTGTTCCCGGATAAAGAGTTAGAATGTAGAGGTGAACATCATCAATATCGATTTCTTTAATCATTTTTACGCTTTCATCAAATATGCCTTTGTCATCAGTATCAAAACCAAACATAAAGAATCCGGTAACCAACATTTTATATTTATGCAATTTAGCTATAATTTCCTTGTAGTCTTCAACCCTGTTTTGTTCTATTGCTGCCCATTCCAGGGATTTTGAATTTACGGTCTGGAAACCCATCTGCACATTAAAACAACCTGCAAGCGCCATTTTTTCAAGGATTTTTTCATTTTTTGCTATCGTGGTCGGGGCCTGAATAGACCATATTTTCTTAAGGGGCGCTATTTTGTCAAACAGTTGTATTGCATAATCTTCGTCTGCAAAAAGATTGTCATCAACAAAAAATATAATATTTTGTTTTATTCTTTTTAATTCTTCATAGACCAGGTCAATATTTCTTTTCCGGTAAGTTTTCCATGAAACGCTCGGAAGGTAACAATACCTGCATGTATTAGGGCATCCGCGCGTAGCCTGTATACACGCAATCCAGGATTGTTCATTTAGGAGCTCTCTTTTTGGAAAAGGGACATCGTTCATATTTACGATTTTATTGCCTTTATATATTTTTTTCAGATTTCCTGCTTGAGCGTCCTTTAATACGTCCTTCCATACGTATTCGGCCTCTCCTATTACAACCGCATCAACATGTTCTAAACATTCGTCCTGCAAAAGTGTCGGATGCACGCCGCCAAACACCACCTTAGCACCTGATTGCCTGAAGTTTTTCGCAATCCGGTATGCCTGCTGGGAAGTAAACGTAGTTACACTTATCCCGACCAGGTCATATTTTTCGTAGTAAGGTATTTCATCCCAGTCAGCGTCTATAACCTTAACTTCGTGTCCGTCGGACAAGGCAGCGATAATCCCGAGGTGCAAAGGAGTAAACCTTACATTTTCCAGTATTCTATATACTCCGCCTTTGATAAACCATTTAGGTTTTATTAATAATAGCTTCATTTTTTAAAAAGAGAACTCCAGGGCTCCTGGCTTGATATGAAACTAATGAACTTTTCCGCATTTTCATTTTGTATCTGTTCGAAACCTGATCTGGTATTCTCATCTTTCGGTTCAAAAAAACAATTAGGGTCGGACTCCAAATAATCCCCTGTTTTGTAATAGGCCACTGCCCGGCACCCTCCGCAAGTATGCTTATAACGGCAAATACCGCACTTTCCCTTCAAGCCGGTTCTTTTCCTCACAGTTTCAAGGATATCGTTGTTTTTTAATATCTCGTAAAACGGAGTTTCACGGACGTTGCCGCATTTTACTTCGCTGTCCAGCAGCTGGACGCAGGGAGCTACATCGCCTTCGGCGTTCACGCCCACAAACCCTTTTGCTGCCTGGCAGCCCATCTGCCCGAGGTTCACGTTAAACTCATTCTGCTTTTTCTCAATTAATTCCGGAGAAGTGAAAAACGGAGCATAACTTACATAACTCAAGTGATACTCTCTTAAGACAGGATGAATAACGTCGCACATATCTTCTTTTGAAAACAAAAGATCCTGATATTTACTTCCCTGGCCTCTGAGGACAAACGGGGACCTTAAGACAGGGATCCCGTGAGATTTCAAAAAATCCATGCTTTTTTTGAACGTATGAATATTATTTCTGCTGATAGTTAATATAAAAAAGAAATTGATATTTTCTTTTTGGCACAGTTTTGCAGCTTTTACAACGGTATTCAGGCTGTCATCCCTGCTCCATTCATGTATTTTTGACTCGATAGAATTAAGAGAGAAAACAAATATCGCCCTGTTTTCCGTAGCTTTTTTAATTTCTCTTAGCTTTGCTTTGTCAAGCAGTGTAGCATTTGTATTTATAAAAGACCACATTCCGCTTTTTGCGGTGTACCAGAGTATTTCAAGTGCGTCTTTCCTGGTTAAAAACTCGCCGCCTGAAAAGGCCATAGAAGGATGGGAACAATATTTTATTACTTCGTCTATAACCAGCTGCTTTATTTCCTGTGTAGACAACTCGGTCTTGTTGGGTTTCTCAGAGTTTTTTGTCATACAGTAAGGGCAATTGAGGTTACACTTTCTTGTTGTTTCAAGATAACACAGGAAGAATTTGTTTTGTCCAGTCATTTTATTTTGCACCTTTTTTATAAAGTCATGTTTTAGCTTGTTTTAAAACCGATAAAATAGATTTGAGGCTAACAATATTTTTCTATAAGGAATTCACAATACAAAAATTATAAATTTATAAAAAAATTAAAAACTAGGACTGGTGTTGCCGGTACCTGACGGCGAAGCAATACTTTTTACGAAAGACTCTATCCCCTGCTCGTAAAGGCCTGCGGAGACCATAAATCCTTCGTTGTGCGAACCGTGTATTTCAAGGAAGGTTTTCGGTTCATTGCCTGTTATAAAGATATTTTGACCGTGTGAAAACGGAACGATATCATCTTCAGTGCTGTGGATGACTAACAGCGGGCACCGGACCTGCTCTAAGTACTTTCTGGTTGGATAATGAATGCGGGCAAGCAGCTTAACAGGAAGTAATGGGTAGAGCTCCTGGCCGAGTTCATCTATAGAGGTAAATGCGGATTCAAGGATAAGAGCTGCAGCAGGCCTGTCCTGTGCCAGCCATGCGGCAACTGCGCCGCCGAGAGATTCGCCGTAAATAATAATATCCTGCGGCTGGAAATGTTTTTCGTTTATCAGATATTCCCAGGATGCCAGTGCATCGCGGTATGTCCCTTCTTCGCCGGGTTTTCCCGAACTTTTGCCGTAGCCGCGGTAATCGAAAACCAGTACATTAAGCCCCATGTGATTAAAATTCTGTATCCTGTCAAGACGGTGAGAAATGTTGCCTGCATTTCCGTGGCACATCAAAATAACGCGGGCAGAACCCTGCTTGGGAATGAACCATGCATTGATCGTCTCCCCGTCAGATGTTTTAAATTCAATTTTTTCGAAGTCCAGTTTGATGTAATTCGGTGTTGAAACGAGTTCACGGGAAGGAAAAAATACGAGATGCTCCTGAATAACAAAAAAAGCCATAGTTATCACCAGGTATGTCCCTGCAATAATAGCAACTAACATCCAGAGTTTTGATAAAAACAGGCTCATAAGTTTTCCGTTTTGCATTTAAAACCCGTATTTTTTTTTATGCTTTTTTATTTGTTTTGATAATTTGCTGATTTTCTTTTCAGTTACTATCTTTTCATTTCGGGATTTTACTTTTTCTTTGCGGTTGGCCAAATACTTGAGTTCTTTTTTCATCTTGGTATAATTCTGAAAACGTTTGGGGTCTAATTCCCCTTTTTCGAGCGCATTTATAACAGCGCAGCCCGGTTCATTCATGTGTTTACAGTCCCTAAACCTGCACATATAGGCCAAATCCCCGATATCATTGAATGTGTTCTCTAAGGCATCTTCATTTGCCCACAATTGAAGTTCGCGTAAACCGGGGTTATCAATGACCATTCCACCTTCGTTAAGGAGTATTAATTCCCGATGGGTCGTTATATGTTTTCCGCGGCTGTCACTTTTGCGCACAGTACCGGTTTTTAACCTTTCTTCACCAAGCAGGCAATTGATTATTGTTGATTTGCCCGTACCTGAAGAACCTAAGAAAGCTATAGTGGTTCCCCTTTTGATATATTTTTTTAGGTTTTCGATACCTTCTCTATTAAGGGCACTTAGAGTATGTATTGGAATTTCAGGAGCAATAGCTTCCACTTCACCTAGTTTTTTTTGAACGTCGGAACATATATCTGTTTTATTCAATAAAATAACCGGTTTTGCATTACTCTCCTTTGTCAGGGCCAGGTAACGTTCAATACGCCTTAAATTATAGTCCTCATCAAGCCCGTTTATCAGAAATAGCATGTCGATATTAGCTACTAAAACCTGCTCATCTGTCATACTGCCGGCGGTTTTTCTTGAAAATTTGCTAAGCCTCGGAAGTATGCCCTCGATTATTGCCAAACCTCCTTCCGGTGATAATCTTGCTGTTACCCAGTCTCCTACAACAGGAAGATCAGCGGCCGACACAGCATTAAAACGAAGTTTTCCTGCAATTTCAGCCTTAAACTCGCCCAGTTCACTATAGACCCAATATTTCTCTCTTTGAGCAGTCGCTATTCTTGCAGGAAAAAACTCTTTAGTTTTTATTTCATTAAAAGATTTTTCAAAGAATTCATTCCATCCCAGTTCTTTCAAATCCACTGATATTCCACCTTCCTATGCCGAATCATCGCTGACTAATTATTACATACGACTATATATAATGTTTTACTGCCTATTGAGGCTTCAATACGTAAATATGCGCTATTCATCCTGCAAATTTAAATAGAGATGTGAGCCCTTTGATTATGATTTTAAGTTTCTTCAGGCTAAAGCACATAGCAAAATAATGCAGATAGATCAGCGGACGGAACCTGAAGTAAAATTTTGCAGTTATTGATTTGACGTACTCTTGTAATACTTCTTTTGTCAATCCATTAGGAACAAAAACATAATTATACTGGTTTAGCAGCTTCCAATTTTTATCGAATTTGCCGTACTGGTGGGCCCTTTGATAATCAAGGGATCCAGGCAGCGGGTTAAATGTGTTGACCGTCAGAAAATCCAGGTCTGAATTTACAACGAACCTTTGTGTTTCCTCGAGGCTTTTTAGCGTCTCAGATAGCACACCTATCATAATAGATCCTCTTGACATCAATCCGGCACCTTTCACTTTGTGCAATGCTTCCGATACCATAGCCGCAGAAATATCCTTACAGAGGAAATCCAGTATCTCCTGGGAACCGCTCTCTATTCCAAGACCGATTTGCCAGCACCCTGCCTTTTTCATCAATTTCAATAGATCGGGTTCCGTAATATCGTTAACTCTCATGTTGCAGGACCATGTTAAATCCAGTTTTTCCTTTATCAGCCTGTGGCATAGATCAATCAACCTTTTCTTGTTTACGCTAAATGTGTCATCATAAATCGCTATCTCTCTGATGCCGTGTGTGCAATAAAGTATTTTGATCATTTCAAAAACATAGCCGGCACTGTGTTCCCTATAGGTTTTATCTCTCCAGACCGACCTGCTGCAAAAGGAACAGCGGTAAGGGCATCCGCGGGAAGTAACTAAAGAAATAACAGGGAGATTTTTGAATAAAAACGGAGAAGGATGATAATACTTCTTGATCTCAGGATACAAGTCCCATGCTGGAAACGGCAAAGAATCGATGTTGTCGATAAATTTCCGTGCATTTGTCTTGACAGTGCTTTTATTTTTTCGGAAAATCAACCCGTCGATATTGCCGAGGTCTTCGTGCCGGTTCTCTAATGCCCGCAGCAATTCCAGTAATGTTAGTTCCCCTTCGCCCAATACCCCGATATCAAAATACGGAAACAGGCTCATCGTCTCTTCAGGCAAAGCGCTTATATGCACACCTCCAATAATTATCGTAAGCTTCTCATCTTTGGTTTTTAGGCTTTCAGCCAGTTTTGCTGCTGAATCAACAGCTATCGTCACTGCCGTGATCCCGACAAAATCGGGCCTGTAACCTATCACTTGTTCAACTGTCTCCGGCACTGTTAGGTCTAGTGCCTCGCAATCCAATATCTTTACAGCATAACCGTTATTCCTGATAAAAGATGCCAAAGAACCGAGACCCTGCGGAGGCATGTGTGCTCCTGCATTGGCCAGTTTACCATAACGGTCTTTTAAATTTAAAGGTGGATTTATAAGTACGATTCTTTTCATTTATTTGTGTAATTCAATTGTTCGAACAGTCCATCGGATGATTTTAAATATGTTTGTTTTTGGATCTCGGAGATCCAGAAATCTTTTATGTATTTATTTGATTGGACCCGAGCGTCTTTCCAATATTGGCCTTTGTACATAGGCATTCTGTCCCAGTCGCTGTTTATGTAAGATATGGCTTTTATTTTATTCTTGTTTACGTAACTGAAGAACGGCCCATACCAGATATTCCAGGAAGCCTTTCCCCCTATAGTACCTATGTTTTTAGGCGTTCCTTCAGCTACAATAACGGGTTTTCCCCGGCCTTTGGCAAAAGTTATGACAGGGTCTATAAGGCACGCTGGTTGATTAAAATATGTTATACCGACCCAATCGACATATTCCTCTCCGGGGTAATAGCTTTCTAAAATAGGTTTTAGCCTGCAGGCATTGCTGTGCCATACATACGCGACATTGTTTACCTTTAGGCCCCTAAGCCTATTTACCAGATAGCGGTATGCTTTAATATAATCTTCCGGGTCGTAATGATTGTGTGACCCGTCAAATTCATAGCCGATCCGCAGGAAAACCGGGATTTTGACTTTGTTAAGCCAGACTGCCAACTTATCGATATTGTCATCATAAATGCCGCTGTATGTATCGTTGAGCGCATCAACCATATATAAACCTATCTGAAGCATCGTATTAGGATATTTGCGTATGAGTTCTTCTGCATACATTGTCCCGCTGCCATAATCAGGAGATTTGGAATCTAACCCTTCCATGCTCTGAATAGAAGTATATAACATAAAGCCTGCAGGGACTATTTTCACAGAACTAATATATTTATCTATGGTTTTATTGTCCTGCCCGATAAAAAGCAGGACCTTATCATCGCCCGGTTCAAATTTGGATGATCTGTCCCCGGCTGTAGAGGCCATAAAAGGGTATATAAGAAGGAATAGCGTTAAAATGACATAAAAATATTTCATATTAAGCTTGTCTTCCGGACAGAAGTTAAAGAGTCAAGCAGCTTGATTTCACTGAGGGACTTTAACTTGAGGGTCTCCCGTACTTCATTTTTCGCACATAAAGATAGACATCATAACCGCCGGTTTTTGTTATGAGGCCGTAATAAGTAAATTCATTAATGAGATCAGACCATTGTTTTGAGTATTGTACCCAGGTATCTTCGCCGCTTATGCCCTTTGTTGCTGTATCCCATGTCATAGTAGCATATTTGTTTTCCCAGACCTTTCTCACTATGTTAAAATTCAGCCCTTTTGCATTTTCATCCGCTATTTCATTAAAAATTATAAAATCAATTTTATCAAGTTCTTTTAAATTTTCCTGCATGTTGTCGCATACCTCATAACAACGCATCAATTCTATCGGTATATCGTAGCGGTACCACAGGTAGTAACCCATAATCTCCTGTACATTTCTCCAATCACCGTCTTTTGAAATAAAAAGCATTTTGAGTGCTCTGTTGTACGGAGGTTTTTTGGTTTCCAAAAGGCGGGGTACAACTGCAGTTGCATGGTCTTCAAGAAAAAGATACTGATTACGCATTTTGGCAATAGATGTGTTTATGGCATTCGTATTAAAATATGAGAATTTCCCATACCTCAGTTTCGACAGGGATATAAGATCATATTTAAATCCATAATACTGGAATATCCCTACGGCAGCCAGCAAAACACAAATAATAGTTGTTAAGCCTTTGCGAAAATTATCAAGATGAGCTATACCGAAAGCGCTTATCAAAGCAAAGGCCGGCAATATCGGAATAAAGTAGCGGGATTCCTTATGGGGTGGTATTAGAAAAAGAATAAGGGTTGGTGTTAATATCCACAATAATATAACTGCAATAACATCTTTCTTGGCCTTTTTTATGAATATATAAAGGCTAAAGACCAGGATTATTAAAAACGGCGGGCTAAGCAGGGTTTCCCAAAGGTTTTCATAAAAAAACCTGATATTTTCAAAGCTGAACGGCGGTGTCCCGGAAGGATTTTCAAAAAGACGGGTAAAAACCTTCCATTTAAAATTACCGGTGTAATACGTTAGTAACATCAAAACAAGTATCACCGTACACAAAGCTAGATTTAATAAACGCTTGAATTTCTTGTTAAAGACATCTTTGATAGCGTATCCTGCTCCCCATAAGATCGGGGCCAGGATAAATGCTCCGAACGGTTCTTTTACCAGTAAACCCAGCCCGCAGCTTAAGATGAACAATATACTCCATTTCAGTTCAAGGAAGAATTCGGATCTTAAAAGGAAATAGATAGACATCACTATAATCCCGCCAAGAGGGAAATCAAGGCTATATTTGTCAAAAAACGAATAAATAAGAGGGTATAAAGATACCAGAAGTGCGGCGATCACGCCTGTAGTCCTGTCTGAGGTGTGTTTCCCGAGTAAATAAAGGAAAACAAGGAGCATAATCAGGTATATCCCGTTGTTGATAAGAATCATAGGTACCCAGTGTTTCCCTAATAGATAAACGGTCAATGCCGAAGACATTATGTATATGGGCGGAGAATTATGAGAAGAGTAAAAAAGAGGCACAGCGTTCTTTAATATGATATCGTAGATGTTATAAAAATATTGCAAGTCCGTCATGTAGCATGCGGTGCAGGGGTCGATTAAAAAAGCTACACCTGAATGTTTGGATTCAAGGATCATGTTGATAGCATAGAATAAAACTATAAGGATTATTATAATAGTCACTTTTCTCATAATAAAAATTATATCAATTTCAAAAAGATAAATGAAGGGTTTTAAAAATATGAGATTGTTGAGAAAACCAAACAATCTCTGATTACAGCGATTAAAAACAGATTACACAGATTAAGTTCTAACAGTCTAATCACCGTAATCGCTTTTATAATCTGTGTAATCAAGACCGTTGAAGGTTTTTTCAACGGTCTTGATTTATGACTTCTAATCCGAATTCTTGACTATATTCTAAATATTTTATAAAATCAAATCAATAATGTATAATTCTGGTGATTTTTTACTTTTAAGGCAGGTTGAGGTTTTAAAAGGTCTTTCCGATGATGACCTTAAAAAAATGTTGGAACTAACATTTATAAAAGATTATCCTACCGGCACGGTATTATTTAACGAAGGGATGATCGGGGATGTGATGTATCTTATTATAAATGGAATTGTACAGCTGTCAAGAAGGAACGAAAATAATGAGGTTATTGTTCTTGCGGACCTAAAAGACGGAGGTTTTTTCGGAGAGATGTCATTGATAGAAAATGAAAAACGTACGGCTGCTGCTAAAATATCTGTACCGACGAAAATGTTGGTAATTACAAGAAGATCGTTTCAGCAGATGCTGGAAACAAACCCGGCGGTTTCGTCTAAACTGCTGATGGTGTTTTTGAAAGTTATGTCTCATCGCTTAAGAATGACAATGAAACATTAATTGATATCTTAATAAAATGCTATAATAGGTAAAATTGAATCGGAGGCAAGTAATGGCTAAATTAAAAACCGGGCGGCACACATCTGCGATAAAAGCTTTCAGGCAGTCCCAGCGTAAACAAGAGCATAATAGAATGATCAGTACGAAAATTCACACGCTGATTAAAAAAGTAGAAGATGCTGTATCAAAAAAAGATAAAGACACTGCCGGCAAGCTTTTAAAAGAAGTATTTTCACAATGGGACAAGGCTGCAAGAAAAAACGTAATCCATTCTAATACAGCTGCAAATCAAAAAGCTCGCATCTCAAAACTCGTAAGTTCAATAAGCGGAACCCCTACGGCATGAGCTCTCTGAGACCCTTTAAATAACGTGACACCCTGCCCTATCGGGACTTATATTGCGGCGGGGTTAACGGAATCAATTTCTTCTTTATAAGAAAGACGCGTAAATTAGTCCTTATTAATTTATGCGTCTTTCTCATTTTTAGTTCAGGATTGAAATGATCAGTTCTTCGAAAATCATGTTCTCTGGTTTGCTTGAGGATTTAAGAAGTTTGTCGGTATCCAATATTAAGGAAAGGTCATTTTTTAATTCTTCATGCGTGAATTTAGACAGTCCTGCGGTAAATTTACTGAAATAATAAGGATGAATCCTAAGTTCATTCCGTACCTGCTCATAGCCAAAATGATTTTCTTCAAGCATGCTTTTTGCTAAAAGGAGTTTGCGAATAGTCCTGTAAATAGTGCCCAGGACCTTTAAAGGAGCCTCGCCTTCATTGAGCAGGTTTTCTGTTATTTCAATGGATTCTTTCAGGTTCCTTGATTCTATGCTTGAGCCAAGATTATTTAAATTAAACTGTTTTGTATGCCCGCTTAAAGTTTCAATATCTTCTAAACTGATCCTCTTTTCTTTCCCCGTAAATAAAGCCAATTTCTCTATTTCGTTCGCAATGTCCGTTAAACTCGTTCCTGATTCCTGTATCAGGTAATGGACCGCATCAAGGTCAATTTCTTTGCCTGATTTTGCGATCCTGCTCTGTATCCAGGCAGGCAGGTCCCTTTCATACAAGGGCTTAAATTCGATTATCGAACCGAATTCTTCTGCAGTAGAAAAAAAATTACTTTTTTTATTCTCCGCCCGCAGTTTTTCCTGCCATAAGAAAACGATACAGGAAGAAGTTATGGGGGTTTTTAAATATTGTGAGAGTTTATTGAGTTCTGCGGTTTTTATTTTTTGGGCATCTTTGACAAGTATAAATCGTCGATCCGACAATAAAGGGATGGTCTGAGCTGCAAGCATGATGGTGTCAGCGGAACTTTGCTGGCCGTAGAAAATTTCGTAGTTCAGTTCATTTATTTCCAAAGCTTTATTAAGGGATTTTAACGCTTCTGCTTGAAGGTATATTTCCTCTCCGGCAAATATATAGATAGGAGCAAATTTCTTTGACCGTATTTGGTTGTAAAGTTCCTGCGGCTTTAAGTATGGCATAATTTAAGGGTAAGTCATTTCAAATTGCAAAATGAAAAATGCAAAATTAAGGTGTCGCCTCTGGCGACTTATTTTAAATTAATCATGCCTTGGAGAGATATTAAAATTATTCATTTTGCATTTAAGTTAGGCCGTTTTTGGTGGCCCTAACTTGGCTATTTCGGTACCTTTTTCTCAGAAGCGCTCCTGACAGAACCGAACCCTTCATAGGTGCGTTTTACTATATCTACAGCAAAATTGTCCCAAAGGGTCTGCCTGACCTCTTCTTCAGTTTGTCCGCCCGGCTGGGTTGAGTCATAGAATATCTGAATACCTTCTAAATTCGGTTCATTCCACAGCGTGACATTGTTCTTTGTGTCAATAAAGTGGACATTGAGCAGGATCCAGAGCTTGTACTGGTTTGTGACCAGGTTAGCGTCATAAGTTAAAGGCTGTAAAATATATTTGTTAATTTCTCCTACGATGATGCCGTCTGCTTCACTTTCGTTATTGGTAACAGCAAGCCGGCCGTCGCGGACAAATTCATTAATTACCTGAAGTGTTAATTTTTCCTCAAGCCCGTATTGGGTAGTATTATTTACAAAAGGGCGTATCGCTATTTTCCTTACATATGACGGAAGTATCTGCGGAGCAGGCGTATAAGGCGCTGCACAGCCGATAATAAAAACGAAAGCCGTAAAATTCGCTAAACTGAAGAATAGTTTTTTCATAAGAATTCGCTCCCTTTCGATCATTTAATGATCATATTTGCTATCTTATTTTGGACATATATGAATTTTACAATATTTTTACCATCAATATACAGTTTAAATTTATTGTCAGAGCAAATTGTTTTTTTTAACTCCTGTTCCTGAATATCCCTTGGAACAGACACAGTGCCTCTTAGCTTGCCGTTCAACTGCACCGGGATCTCTACGGTGTCGGTGGCCAGGTATTTTTCATTATATTCCGGCCAGGTTGAGCTTGCTATATTTTCCTTTTCCCCGATTTTCTCCCATAATTCTTCGCAGACATGGGGAGTAAAAGGCGTAAGAAGCTTAAGCACGGTCCTGGTGGCCAGGTCTACGGTCTCCTGGCTTGCTTTACTGCGATAAGAGTATATCTCGTTAACTAATTCCATGACCGCGGATATAGCCGTATTAAGTTGTTGTTCTTTTTCAATATCATCGCTGACTTTTTTTATGACCCTGTGAACCTTGTTCATCAGTTTCTTATCTGCCAGGTCCTTTGGAACGGCCTGGGCAGTACCGTATCCTGTGTGTTCTTGGCTACATAAATTCCATACCCTGTTTATAAACCTCCAGCAGCCTTCGACTCCCTCAGGGGACCAATCGAGTTGTTTTTCCGGCGGAGCAGCAAAAAGTATGAACAACCTGATAGTATCCGCACCGTATTTAACCACTATTTCATCCGGAGAAACTACATTGCCTTTGGATTTTGACATTACACTCCCGCCTAAGGTAACCATCCCCTGGGTCAGGAGCTTATTAAAGGGCTCATCGGATGATACGAGTTTTAGGTCCCTCATTAGCTTATGCCAGAAACGCGAATATATTAAGTGCATACAGGCATGTTCTATCCCTCCAATATATTGGTCGACAGGAAGCCACTGGCCCGCAATTTTTGGGTCAAAGGGCTGTTTTTCGTTTTTAGGGTCGCAGTAGCGGGCAAAGTACCAGGATGAATCGACAAAGGTATCCATTGTGTCGGTCTCGCGCCTGGCATCCTTTCCGCATCTCGGGCATTTTACTTTTACAAAACTTTCTACTTCAGCCAGAGGCGATCGCCCTGCCCCTGTGATAATCACGTTTTCAGGAAGTATCACAGGCAGGTCTTTTCCTTCCACAGGGACTATGCCGCATTCTTTGCAGTGTATCATGGGTATAGGCGTACCCCAGTATCTCTGCCTGGACACAAGCCAGTCCTTTAATTTATAATTGACAGCCTTTTTGCCTATCTTGCTGTTTTCAAGCCAGGCGATTATTTTATTTGCCCCTTCTTGTGAAGGAAGCCCGTTAAACTCGCCTGAGTTTATCATCACTCCTTCACCTTCGTAGGCTTTTTCAAAAATAGCGTTATCCTCTGTGTGAATAACCTCTATTATGGGGATATTATATTTTTTTGCAAATTCCCAGTCTCTCTGGTCGTGAGCCGGGACGGCCATGATAGCGCCTGTCCCGTAGCTGCTTAGCACATAATCAGCTATAAAAACAGGTATAGGCCGTTTGTTTACAGGATTAACTGCGGTTATGCCGGTTATTTTTACGCCTGTTTTTTCTTTTTCAATATTAGTCCTCTCGATAATCGTTTTTTTCTGGCTTTTTTCAATATACTCTGTAATTTCTTTTATATTTTTTATTTTTGAACTGAAATCCTGGATAATTTGATGTTCGGGAGACAAAACCATGAAAGTTGCCCCGAATAACGTATCAGGCCGTGTCGTAAATATTCTGATATTCGTTCGTTTTTCACGGTCGTCCGATACAAGGATAAAGTCAGCCTCAGCTCCGGCGGATTTTCCGATCCAATTTTTTTGCATTGTCAAAACTTGTGAAGGCCAGCCTTTTTCTAGCAATTCATGGCCGGATAAAAGTTCTTCGGCATAGTCTGTGATCTTTAAAAACCACTGCTCAAGCTTTTTAGTCTCCGTGTTTGAATCACAGCGCCAGCAAAGCCCCTGGTTTACCTGCTCGTTTGCAAGGACGGTTTTGCAGGAAGGGCACCAGTTCACCTGAGACTCTTTTCTGAAGGCGAGACCTTTTTCCCACAGCTTTATGAAAAACCATTGGTTCCATTTATAATATTCCGGGTCGCAGGTAGCTATCTCTCTTGACCAGTCATAAGAAATTCCCAGTTGTTTTAACTGCACCCTCATCTGGCTTATATTTTGTTTTGTCCATTTCTTTGGGTGGACCTTGTTCTTTATAGCGGCGTTTTCTGCAGGTAGCCCGAATGAGTCCCAGCCGATTGGCTGGAGCACCTGGTAGTGTTTCATCCTGTAGAAACGGGCGAAGACGTCTCCGAGAACATAATTTCTTACATGGCCCATATGAAGGTTGCCTGACGGGTAAGGGAACATGACAAGAAGATAATATTTAGGCAGGCTGCCGTTTCCGGCAGTAATTTCAAAACTTTTACTATTTTCCCATATTTTTTGCCATTTTTTTTCTATGTCCTGAAAGTTGTAGTTGCTCATTTTATTTTAAGCAGGGATTCGGTCACAAAATCCCTAACTTTCTCGTTCCTCATAGCTTCAAGCAGGTATGGTATGGATTTTCTTCCTAAATGGCCGAGCGCCTGTGAAGCGTATTTCCTGACCAGTTCGTTATCGTCTTTAAGTGTTTTAGCCAGAGCCGGAATAGCTTTTGTATCTCCTATCACGCCTAAAGCTATGGCAGATTTCATTCTTGTATGAGAGCTCTTATCGCTTAAGGCGAGTATAAGTGCCGGCACAGCTATTTTATCGTGCAGATGCCCCAAAACACCGGCTACAGTCACTTTAACTTCTTCAGAAGGGTCTTCCAAAGCCTGTATGAGTGCAGGGACAGCTTTTCTGTTGCCTATCAAACCCAGGGCCTGAGCAGCCTTTTGCCTTATCAAGTGAAGCGGGTCTTTTAAAGCTTTTAAAAGCTCGGGCATTAAAGATTTTTCCCTTAGATGCCCTATGGAATCAACGGTTATTGCCCTGATAAGCGGGTCGGGGTTTTTCAAGCCTATTGCAAGAGCAGTTATCATATCTGTGTCTGGAGTAAGGTCTGATTCTTTTAAATCTGTCCGTCTTATCCCGAATAAATCATTGAAAAAATCACCTAAACTCATTTTATCCCTCTTATTATCCCGCCGCATCCCGCCCCTGGCGGGATCTGGGTATGAATGTTAATTATGGCGGGATGTCGCGTTATCAAAGAAGCCTTCGGTGCTTCGAAGACTGACTGCGTCTAAGGACTTCAACCGGATGGGCTTCATTTTATTTTAATAAGTGCCTGGGCTGCATGGGCCCTCACTCTTTCATTCTTAAGTGCCAGCAAAAGGGCAGGTATAGCGGCCCTGCCGATGTTACCGAGAGCCTCGCAAGCATACTTGGCTACAAGGTCATTCTGGTCCTGGAGTGAATTATACAGGGGTTTTATGGCTTTTGGATCTCCGATTATCCCAAGAGAAACTGCAGACTTCATCCTTGCAAGCGGGCTTGTGTCAGTAAGCGACAGGATCAAAGCTGGGACAGCCAGGCGGTCTTTCAAATGTCCGAGAACACCTGCCACAGTTACCCTTACTTCTTCTGATTCATCGTTCAAAGCCTCTATCAATGGCTGTACGGCAACTTTGTCCCCGATATGGCCGAGGGCTATGGCTGCTTTTTCTCTTACGTACTTTGAATGGTCTTTCAGGGCTTTTATAAGGTCTTCAACAGCAGTTTTTTCTTTCAGCCGTCCGAGTACTTCAGCGGAAACCGAACGTATAAAAGGGTCCTGGTCGGACAAGGATTCTTTAAGAGATGGAGTAGATTTCATTTTCATCTCGGGATCAGGTTCGGGGATGTTTTCTTCAGGGATCGGTTTTGGGTTGATTTTTATGGTTGCGCCTTTTCTGAACATGAATTTTGGGATCTTAATTATCATTCTTACCCCTTTTAATATTAGACCGTTATTGCAAATTCCGGGTTCAACTATCTTACTCTTCAGATTCTATGTCTGATGAAAGAAGATGAAGCTGCAGTGCGTTAAGTAAATGTTGTTTGTCTATACTGCTTATGAACCTTATACCGCATGTATAATAGACTCCGTTTTGAACCATTCTTCTTATCATGCATTTTGTATTTATAAAGTTAAAATCATCTGCGATGGAGAAACTTACAAAAACGACCTGTCCGTCTCTGACAGGGGTCCTTGTTTCTATCTTTAACCCCCCCAGGCTTATGTCCAATATTATTCCCCATCCGTCTTGAGGATTATTTCCTAAAAAGCGGAGCAGGATCGGTATAAAACAGGATATCCTTTCATGCCTGCGCCGCCACTGCATGGTTGCCATAGGAGTTTTAACCTCTGATTTATTTGCCGGCAGGAAAGCATCAGCTTTTGCCGCTGCGGTTTCTACAGTTTTTCTAATAAAAGAAAATGCTCTATATTACCTTTCGGGCCTTTTACTGCAGAATCTATCCCGCCAACGATCATTAAGTTCAATCTGATAGCTAAAGCTTTTATTTTCTCGATGGCCTTTAACCTGATATTTTCGTCCCTTACCACACCTTTTATAACTTCCTTGGCGCTTGCTTCGAATTGAGGCTTGACCATTACCAATATCTTAGTCCCGGCAGAAACGATATTAATAAGAACCGGAATAATTTTATCCAAGGATATAAAAGATACGTCTATTGTAACAAATTCAGGTGCCTCTTTCAAGTTTTTACCTGTAAAATAACGGAAATTAACGCCTTCAATGTTAGCCACTTTTGGATTTTTCCGTAAAGTGTGATCAAGCTGGTTATAGCCTACGTCAACCGCATATACTTTTTTTGCACCGTGCTGGAGCATGCAATCTGTAAACCCGCCTGTAGATGCTCCGATATCCAGGCAAACCTTATCCGCAAGATCCAGTTTAAAGTGTTTCAAGGCATGTTCTAATTTTAACCCTCCGCGGGATACATAAGGGTTTTTTTTAAGAATAGAAATATCGGATTCGATGCTGACAAAAGTTCCTGCTTTGCTTGCGGTTTTGCCATCAACGTTTACAAGCCCGGCCATGATCAAAGCCTGTGCCTTTTTAGTATCCGTTGCCAGGCTCCGTTCAACTAAAAGTCCATCCAAGCGTGTTTTATTCACTATTTTTATCCTACTGGAATCTAGGGACACAATACTTAATTACCTAGAGGGACACGGAATCTAGGGACACAATACTTAATTACCTAAATCGTTTCTTTCTAAAAACAATTAAGTATTGTGTCCCCGGAATTCTTGCGGAATTCCCTCCCCCGGAATTCCCCCCGGAATTCCCGCCGGAATTCCGAAAACAGAATTCGGCAACAGGCTCTAACTTAAGACCCCTAACTCTAACGGGATTTTAACCAGTCTTTTATTTTATTTGAGATCTTTTCTTCGCTTAGGTTGTAAATGTTGCGCAAGAGTTTCGGATTGCCGTGTTCTATGAACTGGTCTGGCAGGGCTATGTTCAGAATGTCGCAGTTCTTTCCCGTCAATATATCGTTTACAGTGCTTCCTAAACCGCCGATTTTGGAGTTTTCTTCAACAGTTACGAAATGTTTTATATTTTTAGCTAATGACAAGATGAGCTGGGAATCGACCGGTTTTAAGAACCTCATGTCTATAACACCGGCGCTTATGTTCTGGCTGTCTAAAGTTTTTGCGGCTTCCAACGAAGGGTGTACCATATTGCCTATAGCAAGGATATAGAGGTCTTTTCCCTCTTTGACGGTTTGTGCTTTACCTATGGGCAATTCCTTTAATTCTTCGTCCAGGGTTATTCCAAGAGCCGCTCCCCTAGGATACCTTATGGCCACAGGGCCGTTTGTGAATAAAGCTGTTTTGAGCATATGCTGGAGTTCATTTTCGTTACTTGGAGCCATAATAGTAAAATTAGGAATAAGGTTTAAGTAGGAAAGGTCAAAAGCGCCGTGGTGCGTAGGACCGTCTTCGCCTACGATGCCTGCTCTGTCTATGGCAAAGATAACATTTAGCTTTTGAAGTGCCACGTCATGTATCAGCTGGTCAAGGCTTCTTTGAAGGAAAGTTGAATATATGGCAAATACAGGTTTTATTCCCTCGCAGGCAAGGCCTGCGGCAAACGTTACGGCATGTTCTTCTGCGATACCGACATCAAAGAACCTGTCCGGGAACTCTTTCCTGAACTCGTCAAGGCCTGTGCCGTCCTGCATTGCGGCTGTGATAGCCACGATCCTTTTATCGCTTTTGGCAAGTTTTATCATTGTTTTTCCAAAAACACTGGTATAACTGAGTATTGTGCCAGAACTTTCGGGTTTTCCTGTTGCTACATCGAATTTGCCTATGCCGTGGAATAAAGTCGGGTCATTTTCAGCAGGAGTATACCCTTTTCCTTTTTTCGTAATTACATGGAGCAAGACCGGATTTTTAAGCTTTTTTATATTTTCCAAGATGGCTATTAACCTGAAAATATCATGGCCGTCAACAGGCCCAAGATATGAAAACCCCATTTCTTCAAATAACATCCCAGGGAAAAGAAGGACCTTAAAGCGTTTTGCTACCCTTAAGATCTGTGCCCCCCAGAAATGTATCCGCTTGAAAAACTCTTCAACCCTTTTTTCAAGTTTCTTTAATGTGCCAGCGGTAAGAAGTTTTGCAAGGTAGCCTGCAAGAGCGCCTACCCTGTGAGAAATGAACATTTCATTATCGTTCAATATGACCAGAAGGTCAGTGCCTATATGCCCTGTATTAAGCAAAGCCTCAAATGCGATACCTCCGGTCATTGAGCCGTCGCCAATTACAGCAACTACTTTATTGTCCTTGCCTTGCATATCTCGAGCAACTGCAAATCCGAGGGCAGCAGAAATAGACGTGGAGGAATGCCCCACGCCAAACGGGTCATATTCCGATTCTTCCCTCTTCGGGAAACCGCTGATGCCACCATGCTGCCTTAAGGTAGAGAAACTCTTGTTCCTTCCTGTAAGCATCTTATGCGCATATGCCTGATGCCCCACATCCCAGATAATTTTATCTTCAGGGGCATTAAAAACATAGTGTATCGCTATTGCAAGTTCAACTGTGCCGAGGCTCGGAGCCAGGTGCCCGCCGTTAGCGGCAACATCTTTTATCATTTCAGCTCTTATTTCTTTTGCAAGCTCGCCAAGAAGTTCTTTTTTGATATAATGAAGGTCCCGGGGTTTTGCTATTTTTTCAAGTATTGACATCTTAGTATTTCCTTTCGACGATATAATCAGCAAGCTGTTCAAGTATTTTTGATTTTTTCCCGAATAATTTTATTCTGATTTTCGCTTTTAAAACTAGTTTTGCGGCCATTTCCCTTGACCTTTCTAGGCCGAAAAGTGCGGGATATGTGAGCTTGTTGTTTTTTAGATCGCTGCCCTTTTTTCCGAGGGTCTTTTTATCTGCTGTTATATCGAGTACGTCATCACAGATCTGGAACGCCAGGCCGATGCACCGGCCGTAGTCTCTCAATGCATTCATATCTTGCTTGTCGGCTTTTGAAAGGCTCGCTCCGATCAACAGGGAAGAAACGATCAAAGCAGCGGTTTTAGTCTCATGCATATATATTAAGTTGTTTATTGCCTGTTTTTTGCTTTCATTTTTCCAATTGCCGGCCTCTAAAGTATCTTTGACCTGTCCGCCTATCATTCCTTTGTATCCGCTTGCAACCGCTAACATATCTATTATCTTAACTATTGTTTCAGGCTCGGCATTGGTCCGGGCTAGAATCCTGAAAGCATCGGTTAAAAGTGCATCGCCTGTCAAAATAGCCGTTGCCTCGTCGAACTTTTTATGGCTCGTGGGCATACCGCGCCTTAGGTCATCGTTATCCATAGAAGGCAGGTCGTCGTGTATCAATGAATAAGTGTGCACGAATTCTACAGCGCAGGCCGCAGGCATAGCCCTTTTTATACTGCCGCCGCAAATTTTTGTTCCTTCAAGGACAAGTATCGGCCTTAACCTTTTTCCTCCTGCAAATATAGAATACCTCATTGAACGGGCGATCCTTGAATTATCGTGCGGAAGATATTTATGAAGGGCTTTGTTTATTGTATTTGTTTGGCCTGTCAGGTATTGTTTTAAATTCATTTTAGAAAAGGTCCATGCCGCTGGTATCGTTTTTTTTCGGGTCTTTTTTCTGTCTGGCCTCTTTTTCTTCATTTTCAGGAATGAAAGGCTCGGGAGCAAGTTTGCCGTCTTTTTTTACCAGGATCTCTATTTTTTTCTTTGCTTCTTCAAGTTTTGAAGAACAAAACCTTACCAGCCTTATACCTTCTTCGAAATTAGCCAGTGTTTTATCAAGGTCAACATCCCCTGCTTCCATCTGGTTTACGATTTCTTCAAGCCTTTTCATGGCCTCTTCAAATTTCATTGTTTTTGTCATAAAAACCCCTATAAGAACAATGCAAAATGCAAATATTAAAATGCAAAATTGTTGTATTTTGCTTGCACAAAACTATTTAAATAAGTCCCGCAAAGCGGGACACCTTAATTTTTCAATTTGCATTTTTCATTTTGCACTTGTGTTTGTTACTTTGGAAATAAACTCTCCGTCATGCAGCTTTACTTTAAGCGTGTCATGTACTTTAACGTCGTTTATCTTCTTTACTATTGTATTTCCGGGCTGGCTAAAGCATATAGCATAGCCTCTGGTCAATGTGTTTAACGGAGAAAGCAGGTTCAGTTTATCAGAAAGTTTTGAAAATACGTGTTCCTTATTATTTAAAATGTTCCTCTGATAGGCTGTAAGGTCGTTTAAGATGACATCAAGGTCCTGGGTACGTTCTTCAAATATCTCCCAGGGTCTTCTTAAGGCCCTGGAATTACCCAGATAATTTATTTTTTCGTTGTAATGCGACAATGTGAACTGTATGTTATTTGTAAGGTGTGATTTTAAATTATTTAATTTGTCTACCAGCTCCGCTTTGTTTTTTACTACCAGCTCAGCGGCGGCAGAAGGCGTAGGAGCCCTCAGGTCTGCGACAAAATCAGAGATAGTAAAATCTATCTCATGTCCGACACAGGAAATAACAGGTATCTTTGATTCTGCGATAGCTCTTGCTACCATCTCTTCATTAAAAGCCCAAAGGTCTTCATAAGAGCCGCCGCCGCGGCCTACTAAGAGTACATCCAGGTCATCATAATTACTGTTCAAATATTTCAGGGCTTCTACTATATCGAATTTTGCCTCGTCACCCTGGACCCGGACCGGGTAAAGGATGATTTCAACGTTGGCAAAACGCCTATCAATGACCGAGAGGATATCTTTTATCGCCGCTCCTGTCGGGGAAGTGATTATCCCTATCTTCTGGGGTAATAAAGGGATAGGCTTTTTTCTTGCCTGGTCGAATAAACCTTCTTTTTCGAGTTTTGCTTTTAACTGTTCGAAAGCAAGCTGGAGAGCTCCTTTACCCGCAGGTTCAATATAGGTAATAATGACTTGGTAATCGCCCCGTTTTGGATAGGAGGATACCCTGCCGCGGGTGATCACTTTAAGCCCGTCTTCGAGCTTGAATTTAAAACTCTGGTTTACATTTTTAAAGATGACCGCATTTATCTGCGCTTCGTTGTCTTTTAGGGATAGATACATATGTCCCGACGAGTAAGTCTTGAAATTCGATATCTCGCCTTCCAGCCAGATATCGGGGTATGCGTTTTCAAGTATTATACGTATTTCCTTATTAAGTTCGCTTACAGTGTAAATTTTTTTTGGATTTTCCATAGAATTTCAAACGATTTATTTTTTTTTGAAGTAAATTTTGCAATTTTCATTTTGCATTGGTTGTACCTATCCTTCAACGCTGTACCTTTTAATGCTTATAGCTTTTCCGGTTATATGGTCTATAGCTACGATACAGCCCTGGATTACGGTCTGCCCTTTAGCAACTACAAAATGATGCGGTATGCCTGTAAGATATTTTTTTATTATTATTTCCCTGTCCATCCCGATTATGCCGTCCCTTGGGCCTGTCATCCCAGAGTCTGTCAAATAAGCAGTTCCCTGGTCCAGTATCCTTTCATCGGCTGTAGGCACATGCGTATGAGTGCCGATCACGGCCGAGGCACGCCCGTCCAGGAACCAGCCGAAGGCTATTTTTTCGGAGGTTATCTCTGCATGAAAATCTACAAAAATATTTTTTGTTTCAAGGCTTATTTTTTCAAGAAGCTCGTTTGCCTTTCTGAAAGGACAGTCGATATCAGGCAGATAGACACGTCCCATCATATTGATTACCGCGATCTTGATAGACCTGGGCAGTTCGTAAATATTCCAGCCGTTCCCAGGAACACTCGGCGGGTAATTGGCAGGCCGCAGGATGCGCCTGTCTTCGATTATGTCCTGTATCTCTTTCCTGTCAAAGGTATGGTTTCCCATCGTAAGGACATTGATCCCCTGTTCGAATAATTCATTCGCTATGGTGCCTGTCAGCCCTTTTCCTCCGGCTGAATTTTCGGCATTTGCTATTATAAAATCAGGCCCTTCCTTTTTTATAAGGTCAGGAAGCCTGTGCTTTAGCACCTGCCTGCCCGGCTCACCCACAATGTCTGCTATAAATAATATTTTCATAAAAACCTTGGAATAATGCAAAATGCAAATCTCAAAATGCAAAATTATTGTGTTTTGCTTACCGCAAAACTATTTAAGAAATTGTGTTGGTTCTTTAATTTTGCATTTTTCATTTTGCGATTTGCACTTTTATTTTGCAATGTCCTGTGCTCTTGTTTCTCTGATAACGGTTATCTTTATCTGACCGGGATATTCAAGTTCCTGCTCTACTTTTTTTGCTATATCATGGGACAATAACTGTGCGGCCTTGTCATCTATGTCCTCAGGCTCTACCATTATCCTTACTTCGCGGCCGGCCTGTATGGCATAAGCCGAAACGACCCCTCTGAACGATGTTGCAAGTTTTTCAAGCTTGTCAAGGCGCTTCAGGTATAATTCTATGGACTCGCGCCTTGCACCAGGCCGGGCTGCACTTATGGCGTCGGCTGCAGCTACTACAAAGGCTTCCGCGGATTGAGGAGCTTCTATGCCTTCATGATGCGATAATATGGCGTTTATGAGTTTTGGATGTTCGTTATATTTCTTTGCTATGTCGGCAGATATCTGATGGTGTGTCCCTTCGACTTCATG
Organism: Candidatus Liberimonas magnetica; assembly: GCA_020523885.1. Lineage (NCBI taxonomy): Bacteria > Pseudomonadati > Elusimicrobiota > Endomicrobiia > Endomicrobiales > Candidatus Liberimonas > Candidatus Liberimonas magnetica. The sequence continues at coordinate 416,576 of JAJAPY010000001.1, forward strand.
GTCTACCGCTTTACCTATATCGTGCAGTAACCCGGCTTTTTTGCAGAACGCTATATCAAGCCTGAGCTCGCCTGCCAGTGCTCCGGCCAGCCAGGTAACTTCCATGGTATGCTGCAACTGGTTCTGCCCGTATGAAGTCCTGAACTTTAATTTGCCCAGTAATTTCAGTATTTCAGGATGAATACCCGGCACGCCTGCTTCGAGTGCGGCCTGCTCTCCGATTTCCTTTAACTTCGTTTCCATTTCGCTTTTGACTTTATTGACCACTTCCTCTATCCGGGCAGGATGGATCCTGCCGTCCGCTATAAGGCGTTCAAGAGCTATCTTTGCGATCTCGCGCCTTACACCGTCAAAAGCCGATATAGTGATGGCTTCAGGAGTATCATCGATTATAAGGTCAACTCCTGATGCCTGTTCAAAGGCCCTTATATTTCTTCCTTCTCTTCCTATCACCCTGCCCTTCATTTCATCGTTCGATATTGGAACGGTGGTAGTGGTTATATCCGATGTATGGTCTGCCGCTACTCTCTGAATTGCGGTTGAAAGGATCTCCTTTGCCCTCTTATCTGCAGTTTCCTTTGTTTCTTGCTCAATCTTCTTAAAAAGCATGGCTGCTTCCTGCCTTGCTTCGGTTTCCATCGACTTGACCAGAAGTTTCTTAGCCTCATCGGCAGAGATGCCTGCAAGCCTTTCTAGTATCTTCTTTTGTTCTTCTCTGGCTCTTGAAACGTTCAGTTTTTCTTCATCGAGCTGGGTTTTCTGGGTCGCTACCTGTTTCTCAAGTACCTGAAGTTCCCTTTCTTTTTTGTCAAGGATGCTGACTTTCCTTTCTAAATTTTCCTCTTTGTTGGTTATCCTTTGCTCTAAGCTCTGCATCTCCCTTCTTCTGTCGCGGGTTTCCTGTTCAAACTCCCGCCTTTCTTTTTCCCTGAGCTCTTTGATTTCTAGAAGACCTTCTTTCTTTTTGGCGTCAGCGACAGCTTTTGCTTCATTTATCAAATGTTCAGCCAGGCGCTCGGCCGATTTAATGTGGGACTTTGCATAGACAATGCGGACTACATACCCTATGGCAAATCCCAGGATCAACGAACTTGTAAGCGTTAAATAATAATCCATTGGTTGCTCCTTTTTAAACGTTAGAAGGCAGATGGCAAAGGGTAAACGGTTATGTTCCGTCTACTTTTTACCGTTTACCTTTTCTTACATTCAATTACTCTGTTTTCTGTAATTATCGTTTTTACTCTTACGTCATTTTTTGTAACGGGCAGTTTTTTTAGTATCTGAAAATCGAACGCCAGCCCTACCCTTTTTTTTAGCGGAATATTTTTCAGCCATGAGTCAAAATAACCTTTGCCGTAGCCTAGCCTGTGCCCGTGAACATCAAAAGCTATTGCCGGGACGAACACAATATCTATACTTTTTGAGGTTACCTGAAGGCACGTTTCCGGGTTTGGTTCAAGTATTCCGTAAGCTCCGGGCCTCAGGTGTTTTTTAAACGATGAAATAATAGAAGCGGACAAACTGCATTTTTTAAGGTTTGCGGCGGGCGCAGCGACTTTCTTGAGGTCTTTCCACGCCTGCTCTATCATTTCTTTTGTTCTTACTTCTGACCCATGCGTTACAAAGAACATCACGACTTTAGCTTTTTTGTAGACCGGCAAGCTTCTTAGCCTGCTTTTTATCTTAAAGCTTCTTTTGTTTCTTTCCGAAGGCTTCAGGCTATTTCTTTTTTTCAGGAGCCTGGCCCGTATTTTCTTTTTTTTGCCGTAAACCTGCAAGTCTTTCTTTGATTTTTTTTTCATAACCTTCTTCGCTCGGTTCATAAAAAACCTTATTACCGGGCCAATACTCCTGCTTTACGAAATGGCCCGGAAAATCATGAGGGTATTTATACCCCTTTCCGTGGCCTCTTGCTTCTCCGTCCAGGTTGCTGTCTTTAAGATGGTCCGGGACCTGATGTATCTGGGAGTTCTTTACTTCGTTTTGGGCCATTTCTATGGCCAGATACGAAGCATTTGATTTCGGCGCAGTTGCGATATAGGTTACAGCCTGGGCCAGAGGTATCCTTGCTTCAGGCATACCCACGAACTCTACGGCTTTTAATGCAGAGGCCGCTACGGTCAAAGCATTCGGGTCTGCATTGCCTACGTCTTCGGATGCACAGATAATTATCCGCCTTGCAATGAACCTGGGGTCTTCGCCTGCTGTTAACATCTTTGCCATCCAGTACAGGGCAGCATCAGGGTCGGAACCGCGCATGGATTTAATAAAAGCTGAAATATGGTCGTAATGTTCGTCGCTTGACTTGTCATATAAAACGACTTTTTGCTGCAGGGACTCTTCTGCGACCTTAAGGTCAAAATTAACGATGCCCTCTTGGTCCGGTTTTGTCGATAAGACACCTATCTCAAGCGCATTGATAAGTTTCCTTGCATCTCCGTTAGATTTTGATATCAGATGCTCCACAACACCTTTTCCTATTTGCAGTTTAACGTTCCCAAACCCTATTTCTTTATCGTTTATTACGCGTTCAAGTATCTTTTTAAGCGACTCTGTATCTAAGGGCTTGAATTCGAATAAAGTCGAGCGGGATATTAATGCCTGGTTAATATAAAAGAAAGGGTTTTCGGTAGTTATTCCTATTAAGGTTATTGCCCCTCTTTCTACGTCCGGAAGCAGGGCATCCTGCTGGGTGCGGTTGAAATGGTGGATCTCATCTAAAAGAAGGATAGTTTTTTGGCCGGATACGTCAAGGCGGGATTTTGACTGTTTTATTATGTTCCTTATTTCGTTTATGCCTATGGTGACAGCATTTGTCTCTTCAAAATGAGCTTTAGTCTGTTTTGCGATTATCCTTGCGAGTGCGCTTTTACCTGTTCCGGGCGGGCCGTAAAAAATTACCGAATTCAGCCTGTCTGACTCTATCAAGCGCCTTAAGAGCTTGTCTTTTCCTAAAATATTTTCCTGTCCTACCAGCTCATCGATATTGTTAGGAGTGATTTTAAGCGCTAACGGTACATTGTTTTGTTTGGTTTTATTTTCCGTTGCAAAAAAGTCAGTTTGAGTTAGTTTCATATAAAATTCTGATGCTGAATGTCATCTAAGGCTGTCTGCAATAAAAAAATCCCCGCTATGCCGTAAATCTTTACAGTTTGAGCCCCAAGTAATAAGTGGGTATCCGGGTCACTAGGCCGAAGCCTAATGCTCACCTTTGATTCCCATAATTGAAGCTGTCGGTTCAAACTTGTAAGACAATACCAACACCGCAGGGATAAATAATAAAAACAGGCTAAACCGTCAAAACCTTATCTAAGACTTTGATCAATTCATCTGCTTTTTTATCCATTATACCCGAAGCATTCTCTTTTGAGTTCTTCAGGCGTAAATATTCATCTGCAATATTAAGAGCTGCTAAAATAGCTAATTTTTGCGTGTCTACGATGCCGGTATCCTGCTGGGCTTCAACGATTTTGCTTTCAACATATTCTGCCACTGAATAAATAAAAAGTTCATCCCCCGGGGACGTCTCGACTTCATAAGTCCTTCCTAAAATATTCACTGGCACTTTATTCATTTACGGTTTTCCTTTATTGTGGTTTTATAGAATTAAATTTTTTGATTATCTTTTCAATACGGCCTGCTATTGTTTTTCTTTCTTCCAATAGTTTGTCGTTATTTGAGATCAGCTGCTTTGTCCGTTTGTTTTCCTCCTCAAGAAATTTTAGTTCTGTTTGCAGTTTTTGGTTCTCTTCGCTAACCTTTAAAAGCCGTTCTGCTACCTGGTTTATTTTTTTTTCAAGAGTTTTAATGCTGTCCATTTATTATAATTCTATAATAAACTCCACGTGATGTCAAGAGTAATTTATGCGGATTTTATTTATCCCTGCCTTTATCTTTATCTACCCTTCTTTTTATTCATCAAAAACTTTCGCGACAACGTACTTCTTCGGAGATACTTCAATAAGGTCGCCGTTCTTTATCCACTGTTTATACCTGGCAAGATCGAGCATCATGAGCGCTTCCCTTTCTTCAGGGTCTCTTTGTCTTCTTTTTGCCCCACGCTTTCTTCCAAGCATCGCCGGTACTTTAAAAAATATGTCTTTTTTTGTTTTTATAAAGTCATCAAAGTTCATCTTTCTCATTTTATTATCTCTGCTTTTAACCTTGATAAAGCCAGGTCCGTTTTCTCTTCTTTTGACCTCTTATTAATGTAATCCCAATCAATTTTATCATAACTGATAAGTATTAGTTCTTTCACCCAGTTTGCTTCATCCGTAGAATTCCAATGTACATACGCATTAAGGCGGTCTATTATCAAATCTTCCACTCCAAGGATATAGGCTTTTAATCCTTCTATCTCAATTTCTAAGAGATGTTCGCTTTCCCCTTTTGTTAAGCGTGAACCTGGCGCTTCTATATACACATCCAGCTCTTTATTTATCCAATGCCTGCCTTCCCTGGTAAATCCGAAACCTTTAAGGACTTTATCGAGCAGTTTATTGTCGGAAAAGACCAGGTCTATATCTCCGGTGCTATATCCGCCGACCGTATAAAATTCTACTGCAAACCCGCCTACAATTACGGGCTTAAGCTCATATTTTTCAAGCTCTTTAGTGAGGATAGCGGTTATAAATAAATGTTTTTTTAGTTTGTCTTTTATCTTGCCTGCTTTTAAAAGGAGTTTTTGGATATCTGTTTGTTCGGAAAGTGTACTGTTATTTGATTGGTTTTGAGGTGCCGTAAGATATTGAGATATCCATCTGTCTATCTCTGATTTAACAAAACGGTACTGTCCCCCAATCTTTTTAAAGGGTATTTCATTGTTTTTGAGAAGTTTGTATACTTTTTTTGTACTAAATTTAAGATATTTTGCTATTTCTTTTACATCTAATATCTCTGTGTTCATGCTATATAGATAGCATAATATAGTAGAATTGTCAAGACATCTTTAGAATATATTAGACTATATTAGAATTCATTAGCATCAATCAAAGGATAGAAATTAACGGTTCTCTATAAAATACTTTAACTTGATAATTCCCCGTAGTTTGCTACGGGGTTACCTTGCAGGTCATTGCGATCCCGCAAAGCGGGAGAAGCAATCTCTAAAAATGTTGTTGCAACGTCGAGATCGCCACGGCCACCTGCGGTGGCCTCGCGATGACAAGCCATTGATACCGCCCAGCTTGCTGGGCGGAGATTCATTAAGGTCATCCGGCAAAAATAACGAACAGCACGATGATTATTATCACTATGAACAGCACCGCCAAAAAACCGATTATCGATACCACACTAAGAGTGTCGTCAGCTGCTTCAAGCGTAGCATCGATCACTTCCGGGGCAGCTTCTATTGCTGCTTTTAGGATTACCGTGATTTCTTCGAATATTGACTTTATGACAACTTTGCCTGCGAAATTTCCTTCCCACCATTTTTCAAATTCTTCGAAACTCTTATGCAGCCTGCTCTCAGTTTCTTTTCTTGCTTCTTTTGCCCACCGTTTTACTTTCTCTTCACTGTAATGTTTTTTAAATGTTTCTGAAGGCGAATATTTCTGTAGAGGAGCAGAACGGCTATCCAGCACTTCATCGTATATCCGCTTCTTATTCTCATTGCTTAATATATCATATGCCTGTGTAATTAAAATTGATTTTTCGTGAGCATCTAAAGACCTATTCCGGTCAGGATGCCATTTTAGCATCATCTTTCTATACGCACGTTTTATGGCATCAAAAGACGAAGCTCTTTCTATATTCAGTACTTTATAGTAATTAACAAAATCGTTCATTCCGTTTTTTGCCATAAATAAGGCTCGTGTTAAAGGGTTTAGTTATAGAAGTTCTTTCGGGAAGATGTTGTCTAGTCCTAAGATACAGGCCGGGTCTAAGGTTCTTTTTAAAATTGCCATCTCTTTCATGCCTGAGCTGCCAACCATCTTTTCAAGGAATATGTGTTTTAGCTTTCCTATGCCATGCTCAGCCGATACAGTGCCTCCGAGCTTAAGAGCCCGTTCAACAAGCTCCAGATATATCTTTCGGCTCCTGTCCTGGTCTTCCTGAGTAGTGGGCAGAAAATTGGAATGCAGGTGGCTTTCGCCTATGTGGCCGAATAGCATATGCGGTATTTTTGAGCTCTCCAGCTTTTCTTTGTAAAAAAGAAGCATTTCTTTTATCCTGTCCTGCGGGACAGCTATATCAGTGCCAGTCTTTGGCAATTTATTTTTTCTTACTATTTCGTTCACTTTCTCTGGGAGGCTGTACCTGAAATCCCTGAACCCTTCCTGGTCCCTGGCTGATGTTGCAAACCATGCTTTATCTTCAGGAGCTTTGTATTTGCCAAGCAGTTTTACCCACTGTTCAAGGTTTTTATTTTCATTCAAGCCGGAAGAGATGTGCTGCTCAAAGAAAATAGCGGCTTTTGCGAATTCCGGGATATTCGGGTAATCGTTTTTTAAAAGCTCAAGTGAGTTATGGTCAAAATATTCCAAAGACAGTATCCCGGGAACGGATGTTTTTGCTTCAGAAACCAGGTCCCAGGAAAACTCTTCGGCAGGAAAAAAGATTATGCCTGAGAACGTTTTATCTATCAAAGGTTTAAGCAGTACCTCGACTTCCGTTATAATGCCCAGAGTCCCTTCATGGCCTATGAACAGGTCTATCAGGTCCATGCCCGGACGGTTAAAATACCCGGCTGCATTTTTAATGTCCGGCAAAACATATTTCGGCAGGTGTATAGTTAAGTCATTCTTTGATAATTTAATATTAAGTATTCCTGATGTGCCGGCAAAGTTTTTGCCGCGTTCTATATTTAAGAACTCGCCGTTAGAGAGGATTATTTTTAATCTTTTTATATAGTTGCGGGTAGGGCCGTACCTGAAGCCTCTTGAACCGGAAGCGTTCGTGGAAACATTGCCGCCTATAAATGAGTTCTGCTCCGTAGGGTCAGGGCAGTACATCAGGTTCCTTTCTTTTGCTGCTTCTTTAAGCTCTTTTACCGTAACTCCGGCCCCAACAACTGCAGATGAGTCCCTGATTTCAAAGATCCTGTTCAATCTTTCAAGTGAAAGGACCACGCCGCCAAACGGTACCCTTCCCCCTGTAACTCCAGTCCCTGCACCAGACACGGTGACCGGAGTATTTTTTTTACCTGCTTCAGCGATAAAATCAGATATCTCTTTTTCGTTTTCGGGTATGTAAACGCTTTCTGCGTAGCCGCCGGTAAGCCCTGACTGGTCTTCAAAATAGGATTGTATGGTGTCTTTGTCTGTTTTTATAAGCATTATGAATATATAGACAGAGATTAGGTTCTCAGAGAAATGTTCAAGTTTTTCTTTAAGGTTTCAAGGATTAGGTTTATTGCTGAATTTATCTCATTTTCTGCCAAAGTATGGTCTTGGTGCTGGAACTTAAAATGAATGGAATAGCTTATTTTATTGTTTTCCAGTTCGTATCTTGAGAACAGGTCAATGTGCTTGAATATAGCCTTAAGGCCTTCGGAATTATTTACGAGCTCCATGATATCGTCTTTTATGTCCTTAAAAGCTATATTACTGCCTGCTACAAGAGCCAGGTCTCTTTTTACCTCAGGAAACCTCTTTAAAGGTTCATACCTGGATGTTTTATGGTCCCACTTAAGGTCATCCAGATACAGTTCCGCATAAGCGATCTCTTTTTCAAACTCCATAGTAAATTTAGGATGTATAATTCCGTAATGCCCGGCTGCGGCATTGTTAACGGAAATTTCAGAGTTTTTACCCGGATGAAAATAAGCCGGAATATTTCCTGGACCCTGGACGGCCACAAGCCCCTCTCCTTTAAGTATGTTTTCCATCACTCCGGCGATTATAGTTACATCGATCTTCGGGGATATTATTTTAGTGTCTTCGAACTTCCACCATTCCGGCAGGATATCTCCGTAGGCAAGTATTCCCAGAACCCTTTTCTCACCGTCTTTTGTGAATATATTTCCGGTTTCGAATATTCTTATTGTTTTATATCCTTGAGACAGGTTGAGTTTCAGGTTAGCTAAAAGCCCAGGAAGAAGGTTTGTCCGTAATGATTCATTTTCTTTTGAAATGGGGTTTGCCACAGATTCCACCGGCTGCATCTCATATTCTTTGAGCTGGGTCTCGCTTGTAAAAGTGTTGTTCATTACCTCGCAGAAACCAAGGGAAACGAGCCTGTCTCTTAAGCTATTCTCAGCGGGTTTGTATCTTTCCCCCTCGTTTATGTCCGGGTTTAATGCAAGTACTGTAGTAGGTATCTTGTCGTAGCCGTACATCCTTGCAACTTCTTCTATAAGGTCGGCTTCCTGGGTGATGTCCTGCCGCCACGAGGGTATTTCAGTTATGAATTTATTACCGTTTTCTACGGGTTTTAAGTTTAGGTTTGTAAATATCTCAAACATCTCATTATTAGATATATCAGTGCCAAGGAGTTTGTTCGCCCGCTCCGGCCGCAGCTCAACTTTGTTGAATACGTACGGTTGTGCGATATCATCTTTCAGAGCTTCTGCTTTGCCGCCTGCTATCTCCTGTATCAGTTCAACCGCGCGTTTTGAAGCAAGTTCAGCCATCTCCCACGAACAGCCGCGTTCGAACCTGTAGGAAGAATCAGTGGATATATTCAATTTTTTTGAGGTCTTTCTTACACTTGCGGCATAAAATACCGCGCTTTCAAGCAGGATATCAGTGGTTTTTTGAGTAACACCTGAATGTTCGCCGCCCATAACCCCTGCGATGGCCTGAGGTTTTTTTGCATCGCAGATCACAAGGACAGTGTCATCAAGTGCATATTCGCGGCCGTCCAGGGCAAGTATCTTTTCCCCGTTTCCAGCGCGTCTTACGATTATTTCTTTTCCTTCAAGAAGGTTTAAGTCAAAGGCATGCAGAGGGTGGCCTATTTCAAGCATCAGATAGTTAGTTATATCGACTATATTGTTTATGGGCCTTATCCCGCATTTTTCAAGGCGACTTTTTATCCTGTCCGGAGAGGGGCCTACTTTGACGCCCGATATCCTGTATCCTATATATCTGGGGCAAAGGTCCTTATCTATAACGGTTATTTTTACATCGCCTGGGAGTTCATTTATTTTAGGTTCATGTATTTTTATATTTTTCTTGAAATATGAGGCAAGTTCCCGGGCTATCCCAAGGTGGTTTAAGCAGTCCGGACGGCTTGTCGTGGTCTCAACTTCAAGCATCGTGTCATTGTCATCGTTCAAGGCATTTTCAAGAGGAATGCCGATCTTCGTATCTGGCGGCAGTACCATTATCCCTGAAGTATCTTCTTTTATCCCAAGCTCTTTTTGGGAGCATATCATGCCTTGAGATTCTACGCCCCTTATCTTTCTTGGTTCTATCTTAAACCCTCCTGGCAGCTCAGCGCCGAGCTGTGCCAGGGCTATAGTCTGGTCTTTTGCCACATTGGGTGCGCCGCATACGATCGAATAGGTGTTTGTCCCATCCGCAACCGTACACAGGGTAAGTTTATCTGCGTTCGGATGCTTGTTTATTTCAACTACCTTTGCGGTTATGACCTTTGTCCAATTACAGGGTTTAGACAGCACTGTAGTTTCAAATCCCCGGAACAATAGGATATCCGCTATTTCTTCCGGAGACCGGTCAAATTCAACAAATTCCTTGAGCCAATTTAATGATATTTTCATATTTTTAACTTTCAGGCTTCAGGTAGCAACTGTCAGCGACATCTAAAACCATTTTTTTAACTGATGCCTGACGCCTGCTTAGAATTGTTTTAAAAAACTTAAGTTGTTCTCGTAAAAAAGCCTTATATCTTCTATGCCGTACTTGAACATTGACAGCCGTTCTATTCCAAGGCCGAATGCAAAACCCGTATACTTTTCCGGGTCAAGCTTTACGGCTTTAAAAACATTGGGGTGTACCATGCCGCAGCCGAGCATTTCAAGCCAGCCGGAGTTCTTGCATACCCTGCAGCCTTTGCCTTTACAGATGGTGCATTGAATATCAACTTCTGCGGACGGTTCCGTGAATTGGAAATGGGACGGTCTGAACCTTAAATTGACATTTGAACCGAAATACCTGTGGATAAAATATGTTAAGCTTCCCTTCAGGTCCGAAAAAGTTATCTTCTTGTCTACTGCGAGCCCTTCTATCTGGTGAAATACGGCCGAATGGGTCGCGTCCGTTGCTTCATTCCGAAATACCCGGCCGGGCGCGATGATCTTTAAAGGAGGTTTCTGTTTTTCCATAACGTGTATTTGAACAGGAGATGTGTGTGTCCTCAAAAGGAGTTTTTCATTATTCGGGCCGTTGTCCTTTAGAAAGAAAGTATCCTGGACATCCCTTGCAGGGTGGTCTTGGGGAATATTTAAAGCCTCAAAATTGAACCATTCGGTTTCGATCTCAGGTCCTTTTTCTATTTTGAAGCCTATCTCTTCGAAAATCTGGGATATTTCATTTAATGTTTGCCTTAAAGGATGGTAGTGCCCGGTCTCGAAAGGGTATGGGGGCAGGCTTGTATCGACTTTTTCTTTTTCTATTTTTTCCGATATTTTATTTTTTTGTATGTCTTTGACTTTTGTTTCGATAAGGGATTCAAGTTCAACTTTGGCAAGATTCGCATTTTTGCCGACTTCTTTTTTCTCTTCTACAGGCATGCCTGAAAGGCTCTTAAGTATATCTGTAAGGGTGCCTTTCCTTCCCAGAACGCCGATCCTGATGGCTTCTATATCGTCAAGGGTCGATGCCCGGGATATTTTGTCAAGGCAATCTTTTTTTAGCTGGTCTAATTTCTCTTTTATATCCATCAAAATAGTAAATTTGAATAAGGTGTCATTCCTGCGGAAGCAGGAATCTATAGTTTCTTTCTCTGCTGGATTCCCGATTACAGCACTCGGGAATGACTAACAGGCAAAAAACGGAGTTTTTCAATTATTGTCCGGCTGAGCTTGCTGTACACCCTGGCTGTTCTTTGCTATTTCAGCAAGCTGTTTAAAAGCATTGGTGTCGCTTATGGCTATTTCGGCAAGCATTTTTCTGTCAATAGCGATATTAGCTTTTTTTAGGCCGGAAATAAAACGGCTGTAACTCAAACCATGCTCTCTAGCCGCGGCATTAAGCCTTGTTATCCAGATACCTCTGAAAATCCCTTTTTTGTCTTTTCTTCCCACATAGGCATGCCTTAGGGATTTTTCGATCTGCTGTATAGTAATTCTCCAGCGGTTTTTCTTTGTCGCATAGTAACCTTTTGCCATGCGAAAAAATTTCTTTTTTCTCTGTCTTGTATAGACAACACTTTTTGCCCTCATTTTATTAACTCCTTGTTTAGTTAGGAGTTCATAGTTATTGGTTCGTAGTGAAAGATTTTCTACTCCGAACTCCAAACTCCGAACTCTACACTGTTGTTACGCGTACGGTATCAGTTTCTTTATCATCTTTGAATCTGTTTTATTAAGGATATTCATTTTACGCAGGTTTCTGCCGTGAGCCGGAGCCATGCCGGTCAAAAGATGGCGCAGCCCCTGTTTTTTGTGCTTTACTTTTCCGGTTTTACTTACAAAAAAACGTTTTTTAGCACCGCTATGCGATTTGATTTTTGGCATTAATAGCCTCCTCAATTGAATAATTGCAAATTGAGACCGTTGAAAAACCTATTAAGCTGTCATTCCTGCGAAAGCAGGAATCTATATTTTCCGTAAATACTGGATTCCCGATAACGGCACTCGGGAATGACAAAAGAGCAAAAAACGTGGTTTTTCAACAATCTCAAATTGACAAAGTTAGTCCCGCCATGGCGGCGGGACTAACTACTAATTGATTATTTTGCAATGAAAGTTATTGATCTTAAGATTCTTTTGTCGGCATTTCTTTTGGAGAAGGTATTTTCTTCTCTGCCGGAATATCCTTCGGAGTTGGAATATCCTTTGAAGCCGGGATCTCTTTAGAAGCAGGGACTTCCTTAGGATCCGGAGCTTCTTTCGGTTTTTTAACCGTAGTTTTTAAAACATCTTTCTTCGGCACGAAATTTAAAAAGAGCCTTGTTCCAAAAAAAGTCGGCCTGCCTTCAAGCTCACCGATATCAGATAGGTTTGCTTTGACTTTTTCTGCCAGGACCTGACCGAGTTCCCTGTGGGTATTTTCCCTTCCTTTAAACATTATAGCTACACGGACTTTATCATGTTCAAGCAGGAACTCACGGATATGGTTTAATTTTACTTCAAGGTCGTGCTGGCCAATCGCCGGCCTTATCCTTATTTCCTTGAGATGGCCGCCTTTTTGTTTTTTACGTGCTTCTTTTTCCTTTTTGTTGTGTTCATATCTCAGCTTTGAATAGCTGATTATCTTGCATACAGGGGGCGTGGCTGCGGGTGAGATTTCCACCAGGTCCTTCCCTCTTTCCTTTGCCAGTGCAAGAGCTTCATTGGTCGGTTTTACTCCGAGCTGGGAACCATCTTCGTCAATAAGCCTTACTTGTGGGACCTTGATTTGATAATTGATACGGTATCTTATGTCTACGGCAACCTCCCTTTGTTACCTGTTTTTGGTAACAACAAAAAAATAAGGACGGCAAATGCCATCCCTAAATTTTTGAAATAAATATATTATTATAGATTATTTTATTCATTAACCTTTTTCCCTTATCAGGTGAAGGTGAGCGGGATAGCTTCTTTATGGGTAAAATATAGCAAAATCGCCGTTTATTGTCAAGCGTTCCAGAACTTTGAAACTTCTTCATTTATCAGGTTAATAAAATCCCCGGGTTTCATTGAGCCTAAGTCTTTTCCTTCTTTTGTCCTTACGGCGATAGTTTCGCCTTCTTTTTCTTTGTCGCCTATAACGGCCATGTAAGGAACTTTTGCAAGGGCGGCTTCTCTTATTTTAAATCCTATTTTTTCGTTCCTTAAGTCAAAATCTGCTCTGATGCCGGTTTTCGTGAATCTTTCAAGCAGTTTAAGCCCGTACTCTTCCTGTTTTTCGGTTATATTCATTATCTGCACCTGTACGGGAGCCAGAAACACAGGAAAAGCTCCTCCATAGTGTTCCACCAGCACCCCGAAAAACCGCTCAAGTGAACCCATCAAAGCTCTGTGTATCATATACGGCCGGACTTTCTTGCCGGACTGGTCGATATATGTCAGGTCGAACCTTTCTGGTTCGTTAAAATCAAATTGTATAGTAGAACACTGCCATTCGCGGTTTAGAGCGTCTTTAACCTTAATGTCTATCTTTGGCCCGTAAAATGCGCCGCCGCCTTCGTCGATAGAGCAGGTGAGGTTCTCGGCTTTTACCGCCTCCTGCAAGGCCTTTGTGGCATCTTCCCACAGGACCGGGTCGCCCACGGATTTTTCTTTTGGTTTTGTAGCGACATAAATATTGAATTCCTTAAACCCGAACGCATTTAGGATATTCAGGCAGAACCTTATAACTTTCCTTATCTCATCCGGCATCTGGTCCGGCCGGCATATTATATGGGCGTCGTCCTGGGTAAATCCCCTTACGCGCATAAGCCCGTGAAGAACACCGCTTTTTTCGTACCTGTACACTGTTCCCAGTTCAGCCCAGCGCAGTGGCAGGTCCCTGTAAGAATACAGAGCGCTCTTATAAATCATAAGATGGAACGGGCAGTTCATTGGTTTTGCATAATAATTGTTTTCATCGATCTTCATGGGTGAGTACATGAATTCTTTATAGAAATCAAGGTGCCCGCTTGTTTCCCATAGATTGCCAAGCCCTATGTGAGGTGTAAACACCATCTCATAGCCGTTCTCAATATGTTTTTTTCTCCAGAAATCTTCGATTATCATGCGAATCCGCGCTCCTTTAGGGTGCCAGAGCACAAGCCCGGGCCCCACCTCTTCATTTATCGAGAAAAGGTCGAGTTCACGCCCAAGTTTTCTGTGGTCGCGTTTTTTAGCTTCTTCAAGCCTGTTAAGGTGAGCTTCCAGCTCCTCTTTTGTAGGAAAAACCGTGCCGTATATCCTCTGTAGCTGTTCCCTTTTTTCGTCCCCTCTCCAGTAAGCGCCTGCAATGGACAATAGTTTGAAGTGTTTGAGTTTAGAAGAATATTTTACATGAGGCCCGCGGCAGAGGTCTATGAAATCGCCTGTCTGGTAAAAAGTGACTTTGTCGTCAGGAATTGCTTCTATAAGTTCGACTTTATATTTCTCGTTACGTTCCTTAAAAAAAGCCAGCGCCTCTTCCTTTGTCTTTTCGCTGCGCAGGAAAGGAAGGTTTCCTTTTGCAATCTCTTTCATCTTGGCTTCTATTTTTTCAAGGTCTTCAGGGACAAAAGGCTGGGGCCTGTCAAAATCATAGTAAAACCCGTCTTCAATGGACGGCCCTATGGCAACCTTCGTTTCCGGGAAAAGATTTACCACCGCCGCCGCCATCAAGTGCGCTGTCGAATGCCGAAGCATGTCTAAATCAGCCTGCTCAATAGTTTTTTCGTTCATTTTATTTTGATTCCAAATATTTCAAGATGGTTTTATAAACTGTGTCAGAAAATTTGTAGAATTTCCTAACTTTTTCTTTTGACGGTTTGCCTTCTGGAAGTAGGCCTAAATCAGAAGGATATCTTGTGTCAATATACGTTTCATTTAGCATTTTTAGGTGGTCTTCATTTATCTTAGTTTTTATTTTGCTTTTTATGATATCGTATAATCGTATTAAATTATGTATCCTTGGAATGTCCTGGCTATTTTCTTCTATTACAGCTTTAAAGCACTTTTCAACGCATTGTTCGCAATGGAATGCTGCAATATTCGTTAAGTGGTCGTCTTTTAACATAAGTTCGCAGCTCTAAGGTCGTCCTTAGCATATTTTAGCCATTCCTCAGCTAACTTTTTCATATAAAACCTTTCCATTTTTCATTATTTCCCTTGCAAACGAACTCTTCAGCTCTATAAATTTTTTGTATTCGTCTTTGGAGTAGACCAAAAGATCAATAGGCATTTTTTTGCTAAATTCCAAGATAGAGTTTCGAACCAAAATCTTTTTTTTAAGCCTTTGGTTATAATTCTTAGCTATGCCGTTTGTATTTAGAACTATTAATAAATCAATATCGCTGTCTTTTCTTACCATACCCGTCGCATATGAACCAAATAATATTATTTTATAAGGTTCAACTTTTTTTATGGATTTAACAATATCATTAAAATAAAGATTTAAGGTTTGTTTCATAGCTTGTTTTTGGTAACTGTTTACTGGTCATTGTTCACTGTAAAAACTGCCCGATACAGGACTCGAACCTGTGACCTCTCCCATGTCAAGGGAACGCTCTAACCAACTGGGCTAACCGGGCGGCATAACAGTGAACAATTAACAATGAGCAATTATCAGTGAAAAATCTAACAATTAACAATTTGTCAACGTACAAATAGCAATTAGCAATAATCAACGAACATCTTACAATTAACGATAAAGCAAAAATAAATTATCTGTTAAGTCTTGTTGTCTTAAGTATTGAAAAGAGTATTTTTGCTAACTCATCTGCATTAGCATGTAGTTCTTTATAACTGTCTAAATCCAGGAGTTTTGTGTCTTTCAGTAAAGACAGCCAGTATTTTGTTTCAAGGCATTCTTTATACGCAATAGACATTTTTGCTGAAAAATCTTGCTTTGAAATAGCTCCGTTTGCTTCAGAAACATTCGCTCCTATAGATGTGCCGCTTCTTAGCAGTTGCTTAGACAAAGTATACTCTTGTTGTTTTTTGTTAATACCTTCACAAATTATCACGATTTTCACTGCAAAATCATACGCCTTATTATACAAAACATTCTTTTCATTAATCATATAAATAATGTAGCTCTTTGTTGTTTTATAAGCCGTTTATTGTTAAGTGCTAATTGTTCACTGATTATTGTAAATGGAGGTGCGGGCCGGACTTGAACCGGCGAATAAAGGTTTTGCAGACCTCTCCCTTAGCCACTTGGGTACCGCACCATAATTCACG